>DATLUK010000100.1:0-21134 GCA_035533195.1 Acidimicrobiales bacterium
GCCTCGGACTGGCCGAGGATTCCCTCAAGGCGTTGGTGCAGGCTGTAGCGGGACTGTTCATCGATGGCCATGGTGCCCCTCCGGACGGTCGGGATCAACTGTTGAGGGGGAAGGAGCGTCAACCTACGGAGGGCCTGTAACTCAGCCATGAGGCCGCTGGTCGTCGGCGGATGGTCGGTCACAGGTAAGCGGAAGACGATTCCTTCCTTTGTGGTCAGGGCCGTTGAGCGTTCCTGAGCCTTGGCGGGATATCGGAAGACGAGCTCGCAGGCGTCGAGTACAGCGTTGTACAGCGCGAGGTCGGACCCGGCTTCAAGGGCGTCGAGCTGGGCATCGGTAACTTCGGAGTACGAACCGTCCGCCGAGTCTGGGTCGGAGTCAGCCGGATCCTCTTCGCTCAGTTTCGCCGGCGTTGCCTGGTCCGGCGCACCGTGGGGGACTCGGCGGTGGGGGCCGCCGCCAGGGTCGGGCCATGACGTATCCGCTATAAGGTGGAGGGGTGACCGGGACAGGAGAGTTGCTGCGCTCGGCCCGCCGGCGCGCCGGGCTCACCCAGTCAGAACTGGCGACCCGGACAGGAATCGCCCAGAGCGTCATATCCGCCTACGAGTCCGGACGGCGGGAACCTTCCGTGGCCGCCCTGCGCCGACTGGCCACTGCCCTGGGGACCCGGGTCGAACTGGTGCCCATTGGCGCCCCAACCGTTCCCGACCCTGAGCGAGCCGCCCGTCAGCTGGCGGCGGTCCTGGGACTGGTGGACAGCCTGCCGTTCCGGGCCAAGCGCCGGGCCCTCACCTTCCCCATCCTGGCCCGACTGTGAGCGAACTGGGGGCAAAGATCCTCGCCCTCCACCACGCCCTGGAGGAGGCCGAGACCCCCCATGCCCTGGGCGGCGCCATCAGCCTCGCCTACGCCGTGGAGGAGGCTCGGGCCACCCATGACATCGACGTCAACGTGTTCGTGCCGGCCGAGCTAGCCGGCCGCGTTCTCGACTCGCTACCCACCGGCGTCGTGGTTCGCCCTCAGGATTGTCAGGCGGCCGCCCGGGACGGGCAAGTTCGGTTGTGGTGGGACGAAACGCCGGTCGACCTCTTCTTCAACACCGTCGAGTTCCATGACGTGGCCGCCGAGCGGACCCAGATGGTCCCATTCGAAGGAGACCGCATCCCGGTCCTGTCCGGCACCGACCTCACCGTGTGCAAGGCCCTCTTCGGACGGAGCAAGGACTGGGTCGACATCGAGTCCATGCGGGACGCCGGGAGCATCGACGTGGCCGAGGCCATCCGATGGACAACGGCCATGGTGGGAGCCGACCATCCCAACGCCGTCCGACTGGCCGAGCTCCTCGGCGCCGGGCCCGATGAGCCTTCGGAGGGGGACCGGCTGCCGCCGGCCCTGCGGCCCCGCCGGGCGACATCGCGCCGCCGCCGCCCCGATGGAGGGCCCGGACCCACCGCTTAGGCCCCGCCATCCGCCGCCATCCCGGCCCGGTCCGGGACCCCGTTCCTCGTCTTATGCTCAGTCGGTGACGGAGTTGGCCGGGGTGAGGGCGGTGGTCACCGGTGCGACCAGCGGCATCGGGGCAGCCATGGCCGAAGCGCTCCTGCGGGCCGGGGCGACGGTGGCCATTGCCGCCCGCCCGACCCCGCGCCTGGCCGAAGTGGTAGCTCGCCACTGCGCCGAGGGTCTGGCCGCCGAGGCGCTCCCCGTCGACGTGCGGGATCCCGGCCAGGTGGAGTCCGCCGCCGCCGAGGTGACCTCACGGCTCGGGGGCGTCGACATCGTGATCAACAACGCCGGCATCGGGATGCGGACGGTGAATCCGCGCTTCTTCGAAGACCCCCGACCCTTCTTCGAGGTGACGCCGGCGGCCTTTGCCGACGTGGTGGCCACCAATCTGACCGGCTACTTCCTGGTGGCGCGGGCCTTCGCCCGGTTCTTCGTCGAACAGGGCCAGGGCCGTTTCATCAACGTGTCCATGAACCACGAGACGATGCGCCGGAGGGGCTTCGTCCCCTATGGCCCGTCCCGGGCCGGCGCCGAGGCTCTCAGCCTGATCATGACCGAGGACCTGCGGCCCCACGATGTGGCCGTCAACCTCGTCCTGCCCGGGGGCGCCACCGTCACCGGGATGATCCCCGATGAGCTGCCCGAGGCGGCCCGGGCCCGGCTGCTGCCGGCGTCGATCATGGGCCCTCCGGCGGTGTTCCTGGCCTCGGCCGAGGCCGAGGGCCTCACAGGAGAGCGGATCGTGGCCACCGACTTCCCGGCCTGGCTGGACCGGTTGCGCTCGCCCTCAGCCTGAGGCCGGTGGTTCAGACAGCTGGCCGGGCCGGGTGCGGGCCACGATCAAGGGGCGGGCCGGGCTCCGGGCCAGCCACCGGGCGGCGGCTTCGAGAGGGCGGCGGAGGACAGCCCAGACCAGCACGGCTATCACCCCTCCGTAGAGGAAGCCGGCCACCACGTCCCCGGGGTAGTGGGCGCCCACGTAGACCCGGGCGAAGCCTAGGAACAGGCCGGCGACAAGGGCCGGAACGCCCAGCCTCCACCCGTAGATCAATAGCCCGACCATGACGGCGCCGGCGACGGTGGCGTGGTCGCTGGGAAAGGAGAAGTCATGGGCCCTGGTCACCAGCACCAGCGCCGAAGGATGAGCGGCGTAGGGACGGACCTCGCCCACGGCGTGGGCCAGTGGCTGGTTGAGGATGAGACCCAACACGGCAGCCAGACCGGTCAGGGCGGCCCCAGCCACGAAGCGGGGCGCATCCAGCTTCCGGCGGGCCAGGAGGTAGGCGAGTACGTCGAGGCCGGCCATCACCACCAGCCCCAGCCACAGCGCCCAGACATGCATGAACCCGTGGGCCCAACCGGTCTCCACCGCCCAGTGATTGAGGTGCAGGTACCAGCTGGTATTGAGGCCCCGGGGGGGCACCACGGTGGTCGTAGCGAGGAGCGGCAAGTCCCAAAGGGTATCGAGGGGCGCCCTCCGCCCAGGTGATGGTGGCCTGGCAGGGGTGGACGAGACCACCCACTGTTCACCTGGGCTTCGGGTGGAGCGGGCAGGAGGCGCCCCGCCGGGCGGTGAACTTACCCAGGATGCTGATAATGGACCTGGTCACCCGTCGGCTTCGCATCCGGACGCTCGGAGCCGTGGTGGCAGCGGGCGCCATAACGGCCGCCGCCGTCGGCGGCCCGGCGCTGGCGGCCCCTCCGCCGCCGCCTCGTATCGGCCACGTCTTCGTCATCGTGCTGGAGAACCAGAGCTACGCCGGCACCTTCGGGAAGCCGTCCGCTGATCCCTACCTGGCCCGGACGCTGCCGTCCGAGGGGGCGCTCCTCACCCAGTACTACGGGACCGGCCATGAGAGCAACGACAACTACATCTCCATGGTCAGCGGGCAGGGCCCGAATCCCCAGAACCAGGGCGACTGCCAGATCTACGACAACTTCCTCGGCACCGGACCGCTGCTGAACGGCCAGGCCGTGGGCACCGGCTGCGTGTATCCCCAGAATGTCCAGACGGTGGGCAACCAGCTCACCGAGAACGGCATGACCTGGAAGGGCTACATGCAGGACATGGGCAACGTGGGCACCCGGGAGGCTCCGGTGTGCGGCCACCCCGCTCTCAACAGCCAGGACACGACCCAGTCGGCGGTGGCCGGGGACGGCTACGTGAGCCGCCACGATCCCTTCGTCTATTTCCATTCGGTGACTGACAACGCCGCCTACTGCGCCGCCCACGTCGTGCCCCTGGGCTCGACCTCGGGGGCCCTGCCGGCGGAGACGCCGGCCGGCACCACCGGCCTGGCCAAGGATCTGGCCTCGGTCGCCACCACCCCCAACCTCTCCTTCATCACCCCCAATGTCTGCCAGGACGGCCACGACTACCCGTGCACCAACCAGGCCTCGGGCTCGAGCGCCCTGGCTGACATCGACGGGTTCCTGTCCACCTGGGTGCCCCGGATCACGTCGTCTCCCGCCTTCAAGAAGGACGGCCTCCTGGTCGTCACCTTCGATGAGTCCGACGGGCCCCAGTCCGACGCCTCGGCCTGTTGCAACGAGGCCCCCGGTCCGGACACCCCACTGCCCGGGATCACCGGGATGGGCGGGGGCCGGGTCGGCGCCGTCCTTGTTTCCCCCTTCATCAAGGGCGGGACGGTGAGTGCCACGGCTTACAACCACTACTCGCTGCTGGCCTCCATCGAGGGCTACTTCGGCCTGACCCGCCTGGGTTATGCCGCCACCACCAGCTCCACCTTCGGCTCGGACGTGTTCCGTTGAGCGGCCCCTTCTCCCGGCGCGGCCTGCTCAAGGGCGCCGCCGCCGGGGCCGCCCTCCTGGCCGTTGAGCCCGCCCTTCGGGCCGTTGCCGGCGGGACGGTCCCCTTGGCCCGGCGCCGAGCCGGGGACCGGCCCTTCCCCGCCCTGCCGGCCGGGACGGAGTCCCTCCCCCAGATCCGCCACATCATCGTGGTGATGATGGAGAACCACTCCTTCGATAATCACCTGGGTTCACTGGGACGGCCGGGCGTCGACGGACTGGCCATCGGCGCAGGAGGTGTGGCCGCCAACTGGAACCCCTCCCCCGGCGGCGGCCGGATCCATGCCAGCCCAGCGCCGTCTACCTGCCAGGCCAACTACCGCATCAGCCAGAGCTGGGACGCCAGCCACCGGTCGTGGAACAAGGGGGCCAACAACGGCTTCGTCGCCCAGTGCGGCCCCCAGGCCATGCAGTACTACACGCCCGGCCAGCTGCCCTTCTACCACTCGCTGGCCTCGGTCTTCCCCGTCTGCGACCGGTACTTCGCCTCGGTCATGGCCCAGACCTATCCGAACCGGCGCTTCCTGATTGCAGGCTCCGCCTTCGGCCAGGTCAGCGACCCCTTTCCCTCCCCCAGCGACCCCAATCCCCGGCCCGAAGGCTTCGGCACCATCTTCGACATGCTGAACGCCTTCGGGATCAGCTGGAAGGACTACTTCGCCGACCTGCCCACGGCTGGGTTGTTCCCCTACGTGTTGGAGGAGAACCCGGGCAAGGTGGTGCCGCTGGCGGACTTCTTCACCGACTGCGCCGCCGGCACCCTGCCGTCGTTCAGCCTGGTCGATCCGGAGTCCTTCGAAGCGTCCGAGGAGAACCCCCAGGACGTGCAGTCAGGCGCCTACTACGCCTACCAGATCATCAACGCCGCGATGCAGAGCCCGGCGTGGCCCTCGACCATGCTGGTGCTGACCTTCGATGAGCACGGCGGTTACTACGACCACGTGCCGCCGGTGCCGGCCGTCCGGCCCGACGGGATCCGCCCGGCGGTGGCGGACACCTACGGGGATCTCTACAGCTGGACCGGCATGCGGGTCCCGACCGTGGTCGTCTCCCCCTGGGCCCGGGCCAACCACGTCTCCCACACCGTTTATGACCACACCTCGATCCTCCGACTGGTCGAGACGAAATGGAACCTGCCGGCCCTCTCGGCGCGGGACGCCAACGCCAATCCCATGCTGGACTGCCTGGATCTTTCCCGCCCGGCCTTTGCCGTACCTCCCTCCCTGACCCCGGCGCCGGCCCCGACCGGCATGGCCGCTTGCATAGCGGCCGATCCCACCGGCCAATAGCGCGGAAACGCCCTGAACCCCTCAAGATCGGCATCCTTCGTACCGACACGGATGATGTGGGGCTAACAGCCGAGTCTCTGAGGGCGCCTGGGGGGGACCGGATGGGCGAACCAACAGTCGAGCTCGATCCTCAGATCTGGGAGGCCTTCTTCGAGCCCGGGCCGGCGCCCATGGCCGTCTACGACCGGGACAGTCTGGGGTTCCTGGCCGTGAATGCCACCGGCCGCTCCCTCTACGGCTACTCCCCTGAGGCCATGTCCACCATGAGCGTGGTGGACCTGTACCCACCGGAGGACGTGACCGATCGGCGCCGCATCGAGTCGGACCTTGGCCCGGCCGAGCGGAAGGCAACCAGGATCGCCCGCCACCGCCTGGCCGATGGGCGCCTGGCCGACATGCAGGTGAAGGAACTGGCCGTGCTGTGGTCCGGCCGGCCGGCGTGGATGGTCACGGTGACCGACGTGAGCCACCTGCGCCAGGTGGAACGGGAACTGGCCGCCGAGGCCGACCGTCTCCACCGGGTGGTGCGCCTCCAGGCCGAGCTGGCCGAGGCCGGACCGGACGTGGACCGCTCCCTGCGCCTGGTGGTCACCGGCGTGGCCCAACTGGCCCAGGCGGCCAACTGCAGCGTGTGGTGGGCCGACGGTGACCACCTGAAGGTGCGGGCCACGGCCGGAAACCCGCCCACTTACGCCGTGGGGGACGCCGTTCCCATCGCCTCCAGCCTGGCCGGGAGCTGCTTCGCCTCCGAGGAGGAGGTGTACGTGGCCGACACCGCCACCTACTCGGACTACACCCGGGCCCTGGCCGAGCGCACCGGGATCGGAACCCTGGTCATGGTCCCCCTCAGCGCCGGGGGCTCAGTGGTCGGGGTCCTCGGCGTCTCCGCCCCGACGCCGGGCGCCCTGGCCGGTTCCGGCCGGGACGCGCTGCGCCTGGTGGCCGGCCTGGTGGCCGGGGCCGTCCAGCGAGCTGAGGCGGCGGCGGCCAATCTGGCCGCCTTGGAAGCGCTGCAGGCCAGCGAGAACCGCTTCTCCCAGGCCTTCGACACCTCCCCCATCGGCATGGCCTTCAGCGACCGCGCCAGCCGCCTGCTGCAGGTCAACCCGGCCCTGTGCCGGCTGGTGGGCCGGGCCGGTGACGATCTCCTGGGGCTGCCCCTGGCCGGGCTCGCCCACCCCGAGGACGACTCCCACCTGGCCCGGTCCCTGGTCGAGCTGGCCGACGGCCGGCGCTCGACCTACCAGGGTGATCACTGTCTGGCCGGCGCCGACGGCGCCGCCCTCCACGTGCTGCTCTCCAGCACCACCATGGGCACGGGGCCCGGCGGTTCGGACAGATTCTTCACCCAGATCGTCGACGTGTCCGAGCAGTACGCCATCAACGGCCGCCTGACCCACGCCGCCACTCATGATGCGCTGACGGGGCTGTCCAATCGGATCCACTTCGCCGATCGGTTGGAACACGCGGTGACCGTGGCCGCCCGGGAGAAGCGGAGGGTCGGGCTCCTCTACATCGACCTCGACCGCTTCAAGGAAGTCAATGACGGTTTCGGCCACCACTGCGGGGACGAGGTCCTCATCGAGCTGAGCCGCCGGCTGGGGGCGGTGGTGCGTGATACCGACACCGTCGCCCGCCTCGGAGGAGATGAGTTTGCCGTCCTCCTGTCCAACCCGTCCTCCATCGAGGAGTCCCTGGTGGTGGCCCAGCGGGCGATCGACTCCCTCGGCCGGCCCCTGCGCGTCGGGCCCCGCCGGTTGGCCTTCAAGGCCAGCATCGGCGTAGCCCACTGGCCCGAGCACGGACCCGGACCCGATGAGTTGCTCCGGCACGCCGACGGGGCCATGTACCTGGCCAAGGCGGCCGGAGGGAACCGCTTCGAGGTCTGCGGGGCGACCCGGTAATCGCTGGCCGGCCCGGCGGGGGCGGACTGCGACGGGGGGCTGAGCGCTTTCCGGAGACTGGATCGGCTCTCGGGAATTAGTGCACCCGGGGGGCACGTATCGTCTGGTGATGGGCCGGCGGGCGATCCAAGGCCGCGTCCGGGTGGCGCTGAGCGGCCTGGCCGTGGCTCTGCTGCTGGCCGGCGTGGTCGGCTTGGGCGCCATCGATGGTGCGGCATCGCCTCTTGGGTTGCGTCCCGCCGGGTCTGCGTCCGTCCCCCGAGCGGCGCCGGCGGGCCCGGTCCATCGGCCGACCGGCGCCGGCACCGCCGCCGGCGGCCCGGTCGGCGGCCCGGCTGGCGGCGCCACCGGCCGCCTGGCCCCCATCCTGGCCCAACTCGACGCCACCCTGGGCGGGCGGGCCGGCTGTGTGGCGGTGGAGGTGGCGGGTTCCCCGGCGGTCACCAGCGGGGCGGGGTCCGGAGCCGGGGCGGCCCTGGCGCCGGCATCGGCCCAGAAGCTCCTGGTGGCGGCGGCCGCCCTGGCAACCCTCGGTCCGCAGCACCGCTTCGTGACCGAAGTTATGGCGTCGGAGCCGGTGGTCCATGGCGTCGCCCCCCACCTGTGGCTGGTGGGTTCAGGGGACCCGATGCTGGCCACCGACGCCTACCTGGGCCTGGTGCTTACGCACTCGCACGTCCCGAACCCCCCGGTGACGCCGCTGGACTGGCTGGCCCAGGCCCTGCGCCGGGCTGGGATCTCCTCGGTCCCCACCGGCATCAGCGGGGACGACAGCCTCCTGTCCCAGCGGCGCTACCTACCAACATGGAAGCCGGTTTACCTGTCCGAGGGGGACGTCGGGCCCCTGTCGGCGCTGAGCCTGGACGAGGGCTGGGCCCACTGGCTCTCGTCCTGGGTGCCGGTGGCCGATCCGCCCGCTTACGCCGCCGCCGGGCTGTCGGGCCTGCTGCGGGCGGACGGGGTGGCAGTGGGGCCCACCGGGCCCGACGGACTCGCCCCGGTTGGAGCCCACCCGGTGGCCTCGGTGACCTCGGCACCGCTGTCGGCCATCGTGGCCTACATGCTGGCCACCAGCGATAACCACATAGCCGAGCTGCTCACCCGGCTGGTCGGTGCGGCCGTCACCGGACGCGGCACCACGCCGGCCGGGACGGCGGCGGTGCTGTCGGTGGCCGCCGGGCTCGGTGTCCCCACCGCCGGGGCGGTGATGGTCGACGGGTCCGGCCTTTCACCCGAGAACCGGGCCACCTGTCCCGAGCTACTGGCCGCCTACGAGTTGCGGCACCGTCCGGCGCTGGCGGCCATTACCTCCGGGGTGCCGGTGGCCGGACGCACCGGCACCCTCTACGACCTGTGGCAGGGTCCACCCCTCGGGGGCCGCCTGGCCGTCAAGGGTGGCTGGATCGACGGAGTCGCCTCCATGGTCGGCACCTTCGATGGCCGGCGGCCGGTGGATTTCGCCTTGATGATGAACGGATCCTTCGATTACCCGACGGCCTTGTCCGTGCAGACCCGGGCCGCCGACGCCATAGCCGCCTGGGCCGACCGTTAGCGGGGCGGGAGGCGGAGGCGCGGCCCCGCCGCTTCTCAACTGCTACGGCGCCGGCGGGACTCCAGATAGGCCGCCGCCACCTCCCGGGACTCCGGGTCGCGCTGGGCGCTCACCAGGGAGTCGGCGTCGTTCCAGGCCCGGGCCGTGCCGACCATCCCTTCGGTCACGGCATTGACGTGGGCCTTGGTCGCCCTCAGGGTCAGACTCGACCGGGCTAAGAGCTGGGAGACCAGCTCCTCCACGGCGGCGTCCAGGTCGGCTTCGGGCACCACCCGGTTGAGGAAGCCGGCTGCCCTGGCCTCCTCGGGGCCGAACACCCGGCAGGTCATGACCAGCTCCTTGGTCAGAGCCGGTCCGATCTCCCGGACCAGGCGGGGAATGCCTCCCCAGGCCAGTGGGATCCCGAGGGCCAGCTCGGGGATGGAGAACGAAGCTGTATCGGCCGCCACCCGCAGGTCACAGGCCGCCGCCAGCACCAGGGCGCCGCCGACGCAGTGACCCCCGATGCGCGCCACCGTCACCGCCGCCATGGTCTCCACCGCCTCGGCCATGAGCCGGCCGGCGTCAGCCCCTTGGCGGGCAGCGGCCACGCCACCTCCGGCCTGGTCGGTCCCGCTCCCGTCAAAGGCGGCCAGATCCGCCCCGGCACTGAAGGCGCGTCCCCGCCCGGCAACCACCACCACCTTCACCTGCTCCTGGGCGTCGAGCCAGCCAGCGGCTTCGATCAGCTCCCGCAGGGTCAGGGTCCCGAGCGGGTTCAATTTGTCCGGACGATTGAGGGTGATCCGTCCCAGTTGACCGTCGGCGTCTACTTCGATGGTGGTGAAGGCGGGCTTTTCCATTGGGCAACAGTTTGGCCGCCCTTTTGCCGATACTCCTGGGTGGTGCGAATCCCGCTGGCGAACCGCCCGTCCCGCTGGCGGGACAACACCGTCCAGCGCCTGGCGGAGCTCCGGCGGCGGGACAATCGCTCCGCCGCCGCCTGGCTCGGAGGCTGGCTGCTGATAGGCGGCGGCCTGATCACCCTGGCCACCGCCGAGCTACCCGGCCAGCCGGATGTCAACCGCACCGCCCTGGCCGTGGTCGGTGCGCTGGCCTGCTCGGCGGGCGGGCTGGCCCTCATCCTGCCCTGGACGCGCTGGCGGCCGGCGGCCACGCTCGTACTGGCCCTGCTCGGCTTCGGCCTGGTGTCCGGGTCCGCCATAGTGGGCGGGATCAGGCCGTACAGCTACGGCATCTACTTCGCACTGATCTTCGTCTGGGCCGGCCTCAGCCACCCGCTCCGGTTCGTCTACCTGCTCATACCGCCGGCCGCCCTGGCCTACCTGGCACCGATGCTGATCGGCGCTGTCCATCAGCTCGACGCCACCGTCTCGGTAGCGGTGGTAATCCCGGTGTGCGTCCTCATCGGACACTCCCTGGGCGCGTCGGCGGCCAGGGAAAGACGGGCCCGGGCCGAGCTGGCCGGTCAGGTCCATCGCGCCGAAGAGCAGGCCAGACAGGACCCGCTGACCGGGCTGTACAACCGGCGGGCGCTGTACCTGGAGGCCCCAGATCGGCTGCAGAAGGCACGCCATGGAGGCGGAGCGAGCGTCGTGATCTGCGATGTCGACCGGCTCAAGCACGTCAACGACCGTGCCGGGCATGCCGCGGGTGATGAGCTGCTGAACGCCGCGGCCCAGATCCTCAGATCCTCCACCCGGGCGGATGATCTGGTAGCACGCATCGGAGGAGACGAGTTCTGCCTGCTGGTGAACGAACCGGAGTGGCACCGCCTACACCTTCGCCTGGAGGGCGCGCTCGCTGAGGTCAATTTCCAGCGCGCCGATGCGGGCCTGGAACCCATCTCGTTTAGCTGCGGTGGGGCGACTACCGCCGAGGCCGGCTTCGACCTCGACACCTTGATGGCGGTAGCCGATCAGCGCATGTACTCCGAAAAGGCGCTGCGCTCGGCCGGCCCACTGAACCGGCGCGCCACGACGCCGGCGCGCCACGATGCCGGCGCGCTGAACTAACCGGCTCCGCCGCCAGCGGACGGTGCCTTGGATATGGACCTTGGTCAGCGCTGCCCCGGGCCCGAACGACGTTCCGCCCCGAATGGCGTCACGCTTACTGGCGGTCTGGGTAGAAAGATCAAGAACTTCGACCACGCCTACCCCGGGAGCATCAGTTGCGTAGACGGCGGTTCCGAGTGGCCCCGAGACGTCGGGTCTGGCCGGTGGGTCTGGCCGTCATCGTTTTGGGCGCAGGCGCCGGCGCCGGGCTGTGGATCACCCACGCCAACTCCGGGGTGCCGGCCAAGAGAGCCACCGTTTCCGTGACGCCGGCCAAGCCCCCGCTGGTGATCAGGTCCGAGGTGCCGGCCGCGGGGGCCACGGGGGTGGCGTCGGATGCCGGGGTAACGGTTACCTTTTCCCGTTCCGGTGTCTCCTGCCGGGGCCATGCCCGTGCTGGCGCCCGCCGTTCCCGGGGTTTGGCAGATGGTCACGCCGACCACCGTTGCCTTCATCGCCTCTGGGCCGTTCATCCCCGGGATCACGGTGACGGTGGTCGGGCCTAGTTCCTGAACCCATTGGCTGATCTCCATCGTCCCGCCAGTCAAGGGGCTCTGGGTGCTGTCGGACTCGGCCCCCAAGAGCCTCCGGGCGGTGGTGGCGGTGTCCCTGGAGGAAACCACCCCGACACCCTGGCCGTGGGCCGGCCGTCGATAGCTGTCCCCGGTGACGGCCACCGAGCTGTCCCGTGTCCTGAGCCCGGGTGACACCGTGTACCTGCTGGGGCAGACCGACGCCGTGTCGGCGGGCGGGTGCTACCCGCCTCCGGTGCTGATGGGGATGCCGTGGAAGCACCCGACCGTGTAGGGATATTCGAGGGTGGCGTCGTAGTGGTAGATCGTCTGTTCCTTGCCGTTCCAGAGCACCTCGGAGCTGCGACCGTGACAGGCGTCGAGGTCGGCGTTGGTCAGTAACCGACCGGAGGAATCGCGCTCGACGTATATGCCGTAGCCGTCGAGGGCATAGCCGACCAGGGTCGAGCCGGCCGTAGCTCGATCGAGGATGCACGACGGGACGAAGTGATGGTGGAGCTCATCGCTCATCTGTGGGTGCGCATCACAGCTGTCCAGGATCTCGTGCGCCCCGGCGTCGCGACCTTCCCCATCGAGGGCGTTGTAGAGCAGTACGCCGTCATCGAGCACGCCGATCGGACCGCCGGAGGTACACGAAGGGGCCGAGCCGGGTGTCGGGTTCTCGGGCAGCGTCCACGTGATCGACTGGGCTCGGATCGAGTTGGGGTTGCGGTCGTAGGCGAAGGCCGGGTCGGTGCCGGCGATGGGGAAGATGCCCGTCGTGTGATCGATGGGCAGGTCGTTGGTCTTGATGATGCGGCTGGCACCGGACACCGTGACCGAGTAGCTGGCCGAGGGCCAGCTGACGGAGCCTTGAACATGGACCTTGGTCTGCGAGTCCCAGGTCCTGGCGGTGGAATTGATCCAGGGTCCGACGGCCTGGGCGCCCCCCGTCGAGGGGAAGGAGGTCTGACACGAGTCCACGTAGCCGACCTTCGGCGTGCTCGACACGTATCCGTCGCCCAGGGGGACGGCAGCGGGATTGACCGCGCCCGTGCCGGCAACAGCCGTGGCCGTCGTGGCGGGCGACCGGTGAGAATTGGCCGAGCTGGTCGAAGATGAGACCGGCTGGCCGGCGGTGCCACAACCGGAGGCCGCCAGCCCGATCACGACCGCGACCACGGGGAGCAATCCTTGGCGCCTCGGTGGCATCGGCATCATCCACATTCTGGCGCGCCGACCCGGGGCCAGAGCGCTGCTCCCGAGCACCGACCGGCATTCGGCCTGGAACGGTGTCACGCTTGTCACCGGTTGAGGGTGGAGAATTCCGAGTCCAGCCACCCCAACCCGGGAGCATCAGTTGCGCAGACGGCGGTTCCGAATGACCCCGAGACGTCGGGTCTGGCCGGTGGGTCTGGCCGTCATCGTTTTGGGCGGAGGGGCCGGCGCCGGGCTGTGGATCACCCACGCCAACCCTCGGCCTCCGGTCCGGAGCGCCACCGTTTCCGTGGCGCCGGCCAAGCCCCCGCTGGTGATCAGGTCCGAGGTGCCGGCCGCGGGGGCCACGGGGGTGGCCTCGGATGCCGGGGTGACGGTTACCTTCTCCGTCCCGGTGTCTCCGGCCGGCACCATGCCGGTGCTGACGCCGGCCGTGCCCGGCGTTTGGCAGATGGTGACGCCCACGACGGTTACCTTCGCCGCCTCTGGGCCCTTCATCCCCGGGATAACGGAGTCACTGACCGTTCGCGGAGGGGCTTCGGGCGTACGGGCGACGGACGGGGCGTTCATGGCGAGCACCGTAACGTTCACCTTTACGGTGGCCCCCGGCACCCTGCGCCTCCAGCAGCTGCTGGCCGGGCTCGGCTACCTGCCCGTGAACTTCGCCCCGACCGGACCGCCGCCGGCTCCCAACGAGACGGCTCAGCCCCAGCCCGGCACCTTCTCCTGGCGCTGGGCCAACTCCCTGTCCGGGCTGGAGAGCCATTGGGCGCCGGGCGACTTCGGGCCGCTCACCCGCGGGGCGATCATGACCTTCGAAAACCAACGCGGCCTGACTGTCGACGGCCTGGCCGGCGCGCCTGTGTGGTCGGCGCTGCTACAAGCGGCCGCCACCGGTGCAGTCGATCCCAAGCCATACGACTACGCCTACGTTTCCAAGGTCCTCCCGGAAACCCTGACGTTGTATGTGAACGGCGTGGCCCAGTTCCCCAACATTGCCGTCAACACCGGCGTTCATGGTGCGGACACCCCGGACGGGACGTACCCCGTCTTCGAACACGCCACCAGCTCGGAGATGAAAGGCACCAACGTCGATGGGACTCATTACGACGACAAGGCCGTCCCGTGGGCCAGTTTCTTCACCGGCGGGGACGCGCTGCATGGCTTCGTCAGGGCCAGCTACGGCTCCCCGCAGAGCAACGGCTGTGTGGAGATGCCCATCGCCACCGCCGGCACGCTGTGGCCCTACACGCCGATAGGGACCCTCGTGACCGTGGTCGGGCCCAGCTCCTGAACGCTTTGGCGGCGGCAGCACAGCGGCCCGGCGACCGACGAAGGCTCATCCGGGGGCGGGGCCGCAGGCGGCAGCGGGGGTCGTTCGTCCAGGAGGAGAACCGAGCCGCCAGGTGTCTCGGTGGTCAGTGTCTCTGGGGCGAACTCAGGAGCGGTCAGCGCCGACGAGCTGCATCCTGCTGGCTCGGGGCCACCCCGGCCGACGGGGCCGGATCCTGTGATCCGGCGTTGCTGGAGACGTGGGCGGGGGCGGGAGCGGGAGCGGGGCCGGGGGCGGGAGCGGGGCCGGGGGCGGGGGCGGGGCCGGGGTCGGATCGGCCCTCGGAGTCCAGAGCATCTGTCGCATCGGGATCAGCATCAGATCGATGTTCGGTGGCCTGGCTCGTCCCGAAGGCGGCCGGCGCCGGCGAAGCGGCCGAGGTCGACGAGGCCGGGTCGGGCGCCCCGCTGGCCGGCACTGCGGCCGCGCCCTGGGGGACCGGGCCAGCCGGAGCGGGATCACCCGTCGGGGCCGGGGCCGAGGAGCCCTGGGGGACCGGGCCAGCCGGAGCGGGATCACCCGTCGGGGCCGGGGCCAAGGAGCCCTTGGAGCCGGAAGCCGCGGACGAGGAGCCCTGGGCCGACGAGTCCGGGGCGGGCGCGTTCTGAGGAGCGGCGGCTCGGGATCCGGCCGAGCCGGTTCCGGCCACCAGCTTCGTGGCCGGCATGTGGCTCACCCGGGTCTTCGGCATCCAGACGTCATGGGTCAGGGTCGGAAGCGGGATGGGCCGGACCAGGGCGGGTTCCAACGGTGCCGGGCGACCGCCGTGGTAGGGGGCGGTCGAGGCGGGACGCGGGCCGACCACGCCGACGGCCACTACTCCTGCGGTGGAGAAGACAGCCAAGGTGGTAGCCACCTGTCGCCCTGACGTGGCCGCCACGACCTGCGCGTGAGGGAGCGCCCGGAGGACCGGGAGCTGGCCCAGCCAGGACAGTGGACCCATGACCCGCTGAAGTCGTCCGATCGACACGCTCAAGAAGGCTCTGACTACGACGGGATCGAACTGCTGGCCGACGCAGCGCACCAGCTCTTCCCGGGCCGCGGCTAAACCGACCGGACGGCGATACGGACGCGGCGCCGTCATCACCTCGAAGCCATCGGCCACTGCGACCATCCGGGCGGCCAGACTGATCTCGTCCCCTGCCAGGCCGGCCGGATAACCACCTCCGTCCCAGCGCTCGTGGTGCTGACCGATTCCGAGCCACCACTCCCCGAGCCAGGGCCGCAGGGCGCCGGCTATGGCCGCCCCCGCGTCGGGGTGTCGCTTGATGAGCTCCCACTCGTGTTCGGTCAGCCCGGAGGGCTTCTGCAGGATCCGGGACGATGTCCTGAGCTTCCCGATGTCATGCAGCAGAGCCGCCCATCGGAGACGATCGGCGTCCGCGTCGGCCAGTCCCATCTCCTGCGCGATCAGATCGACCAGCGCCCGCACCCGCTCGCTGTGGCCCCGCGTCCGGCGATCATGGGCGTTGAGAGCGCTCAGGAGGGTGACGATGCGTTGGGCGGCATGCGCCGGGGACTCACCGTCCGGAGCTATGCCGAGGCGCTCCAGCTGTCGCTCCGGGCGCAGGGTGGCACACGCCCTGAGGGCGGTCGAAACCCGACCTGGGGCGCGGTCAGGGAACACGAGCGACAGCCGCAGGAGTACCACCAGAGGGACGAGACGGCGGAAGAGGCGGTCGATCACCACCAGCACCCCGGTGGCGACGATCGAGGCGACCAGCCAGGCCAGCACCCTCCACCCGATCCCACCAGAGGTCCGCAGCCTGGAACCTACGTAGAGACCGGCGGCCAGAGACAGGCCGAACGGGACCGCGATGGTTACGAGACGCACCATCCAGGCCAACCGGGGCCGTGGTTTCCACCTCTCGCCCTCGTGCTCAATCGCCGCGGACTGAGGCATGGCCACCGCCGGAGCCCGAGAGGCGCGAAGCGACCCCGCCGTCCCGATGACCCTGCCGGTCGCGCCGGGGGGGGCCGCATCAGGACAGGATGGCTGCGCCGCCGTCGGCTTCGGAGCGGACGACCCAGCCCGAGCCGGCCGGCTGGCCGGCCGGGGCTTGGTGCCGGCGGCGGCCGGGGCGGGCTTGACCTTGGTCGCAGCGGCCGGGGCGGGCTTGACCTTGGTCGCGGCGGCCGGGCGAGACGAGGTCGGAGCCGTCTTGGCGACAGACCTGATCCCGGCCTTCACAACCTTCGGTTTGGCGACCGGGTCCGGCGTTTTTGCCACGGCCTTCCCGGCGGCTTGCCTGGGACGACTGGGGCGGGCACTGGGGCGGGCACTGGGGCGCGCTGCCGCCTTCGGGCTCCGCTGGTCTTTTAGCGTCCCAGTCCTCACAGCCGTGCGCGGGGCGCCCTGCCTCGACTTCGGGGGCGGCACCAGGGTGAGCGCCACCCCTGGCTTGGCTCGGGCCATCCGGGTCGGGGACGGCCCCCGTCGAACACCAATCGGCTGCCGGAGCTCGGCCGTCAATTGAGTCACGAACGCCCCTCTCGTCTCCCGGGCTCCGCCGAACTCCGAGGCCCCGAGTGTATTCGACTTGATCCGTCTAACCAATCCCTGAGGGCGACCCACCGCTCAGACGAGCTGATCTCCATCGTCCAGTGCCTATGAGAAGCTGGCCATGGCCCATGAGTTGGCCCGGCGTGGAGTCGTTCATGACGCCTTTGCCGCTGGGGACATCTCCTATTCGGCCACCCGGGCCATCACCTCTCTGGACGAGCCCAGCACCGAGGTGGAGCGCTGTTCAGGAGCGCAGCGGCGGCGTGAGAACGGCGTATCGCCGGGGGGCTCGAACCCTCGCGACGGTAGCGTCCCGGCATGGAGGCGATCCCTTGACTCCCGTTTCGGCCGACATCTCGCTGGTGGTCACGGATCTGGACGGGACGCTCTGGCACACCGATGACTCCGTGCATCCCGACACGGTGGAAGCCCTCGAGGAGCTGCGCCGGCGGGGTACACCCCTGTTGGTGGCGACCGGGAGGCGGGTGACTTCGACCCGGGAGCCTTTGGCCCGCCTCGGCTGGGCGCCGGCGGCGGTCATGCTCAATGGCGCCATCGGGCTGGAGCTGTCGAGCGGGGCTTGCTTTCACCGGAGACCATTCGCCGTGGAGGCGGCCCGCCGGACCCTGGAAGCCTTCGGGCGGGCCGGCATCGACCCCGTGGTCTATGTGGATCACCCCGACCTGGACGCCTTCACCAGCGAGACCCCTGGAACCAGCCCCGAGCACGTGTCCGCCCTCGGGCCCATGCTGGGCACCGCTGATCTCGACGAAGTGGTCCGCGACTATGAGGTCCTCTCCTTCGGTGTCATCGGCATCGACTACGGGCCGGGCCAGCAGGTCGTTGACGGGGTGGCCGGCGTGGCCACGCCCAGGCTGGACCGATCCCTGGACTACGGCGGCGCCGCCCTCATCGTCAGCGCGCTGGGTCTGTCCAAGTGGGATGGCGTCCTGGCCTGGTGCGACACGGCGGGCATCGATCCGGGGCGGGTCCTAGCCATCGGGGACGGGCCCAACGACGTCGAACTGCTGGCGGGGGCAGCGGTGGCCGTATCCCTGGAGGGCAGCCACCCCGACGCCCTGGCCGTGGCCGACCACGTCGTCCCGCCGGCCGAGGAAGGGGGGTGGGCCGGCCTCCTGGACCTCTTCTGATCGGTATCGCAACTCCGCCAGAGTCTTAACGGTTTGTTGCTTCCTGGGACGTCGACCAGGGACTTGTCCCGTACGTCAGCCGGCGGCGGATACCTGGAAGTCGTCCAAAGCGCCGGCGGGGATGCCGAGGGTACCGTCCGGCAGCTTCACTCGCGGCACCTGCTTGTCGTACATCGCCTGGATTACGACTCGGGTGGGAACGCCGGCACGGCGTGCGAAATCAGCAGGTAGCAGAATCTCCGGCTCGCTCACGGCAAGCCCCCTTCCTCAAGCCCAAGCCTACCGTGGAGGAGTCGGATCACAGTCGCGTCTCGAGCCCGAACGACGCTCTGGCGATGATCAGAAGGCCCGATGCTCTTCGGCAGGCGCCGCCGCCTCATAGGACCGATCATCAGCCTCGCCCGGCCAGCGCTGAGCCGCTGTGAGATCGGCATTCAAAGTAGGGCAAGTACTTGGAAAATCTCGGAAACTCGGCAAAAACACGCGCCCCCGTTACACCCCCAAGGTATAATTTACGAATAGGTGTTCCCATCGCCTAAGGGCGGAGGGGCCGGGTTCTTTGGGGAGGTGGGGATGAACGAGGCGATCCGGGTGGCGTTGGGCATGGTGCGCAAGGAGGTGGCCAACACCGACTTCTCGGTCCTGCCCGGGCCAGAGGCGGCCGATCTGGTCAACCTGTTCGGGGACCTGCGCAAGGTCTCTGAATCAGGACTGACCCTGGCCGCCGGCCGGGTGGAGGGCGCTGACCGCTCCGCTCTGGCCGGGACCGGCTTCAAAGACACCAAGGACCTGTTGTCCTCCGCCGCGGGCATCTCCCGCACCGCGGCGGAGGGCCTGTTGGACCTGGCTGAGCGCCTGGGGAAGCACACCCCTACCAAGGACGCCTTCACCGACGGGCTGTTGTCCGCGGCGGAGGCCACCGAGGTGGCCAAGGCGGCGGATCGCAATGCCGATGCCGAGGCGTCCCTGTTGGATGAGGCCAAGAAGCACGACTTCACCAACTTGAAGAACAAGGCGGCGGCGGTGGTCGACCCGGATCCGGATGCCGATGCCCGCCGGGCCGCCTATGCCCGGGCCAAGCGCAATCTTCGGACCTGGTGTGACTCAGAGGGACTGGCTCATCTCCAGGCCCAGGGCTCCCCGGATGTCATCGCCGCTCTATGGGCGCGGGCCCAGGCCGCCGGCGATGCCCGGTTCAAGGCCAATGCCGGTGGTCCCGAGCGCATCGATGCCCGCCACAACCTCTTCGACGCTTTCGCCGAGTTGATCCTCTCCTCCGGCGTGGGCGGGGCTGGTGGGGGCGGGGCTGGAGCTGGCGTGGCTGGAGCTGACGCCGGCGCCGGCGCCGGGGCCACCGACAGCTCCGCAGGGCCCGCTGGGCCCAAGCCCGGCTCGGTCCGGCCCAAGGTCGATCTCATGATCCTGGTGGACCTCGAAGCGCTGCGCCGCGGCGTGGCCCTACCCGGAGAGCGCTGTGACATCCCCGGCATCGGTCCCGTGGCGGTGGAGACCGCTCGGTCCTATCTGGGCGAGGCCGCTCTCAAGTTCATCATCTCCGATGGGGTCTCGGTGGCCTCAGTGGCCCATATGGGCCGGCGCCGGGGTGCCCATCTCCGATCCGCTCTGGCTTCGATGTTCAACTCCTGTGTGGACTGTGGCCGGAGTCTGCGCCTGGAGTGGGACCACGTGGAACCCTCGGCCAAGGGCGGGGTGACCTCGTTCGAGAACCTCCGGCCCCGCTGCAAGGCCTGTCATCGGGCCAAGACAGCCCGGGACTTCCCGGAGGGGACATCGGGCTATCGCCGGCGCCAGGCGGCCGTGGCCGGGCGGTCCCGGTCTAAGGGGCCGGCGCCGGCCGGCGCCGAGCGGGCCGGAGGAGCGCAGCAGGCCGGGTCAGTCACCGCACCCAGCCGGACCTGAGCCGGCGCCGCTCCGGCGCGATGTACCCGGTCCCGCCGTCGAGGCCGGGCATCGTGGCGCGCACGTGGGTCGGGGCCGGCGTGGGTCGGGGGTCGGGGCCGGCGACCCTCGACGCGTTAACTGCTTGTTAACCCCGCCCTTGTGATGGCTCCGGCCGGTGCGGGCGGGGGCTCGGGCTGGGAGAATGGAGGGGCGTGGCCGGCCGGCGGCGCAATCGGGAGAAGAGATGCTCAGCCAGCACGAGTACGTCCTGCGGACGGTGGAGGAGCGGGGCATCCGCTTCATCCAGCTGTGGTTCACCGACATCCTGGGTACCCCCAAGAGCTTCAACATCCCCCCGGCCGAGCTGGAGAACGCCCTGGAGGAGGGGACCACCTTCGACGGCTCGGCCATCGACGGGTTCTCCCGGGTCCAGGAGAGCGACGTCCTGGCCCGTCCCGATCCCCAGACCTTCCAGATCCTCCCCTCCCGCCAGGCCGAGATGTCGGTGGCCCGGGTCTTCTGCGACATCTTGAACCTGGACGGCTCCCCCTTCGAGGGCGATCCCCGCCACGTGCTGCGCCGCAGCCTGGAGGATGCCCGGGGCCGGGGCTACACCTTCTACGCCGCTCCGGAGCTCGAGTACTTCTACTTTGCCGGGGATCGGGAGCCCGGAGCCGCCCCCAGGCCGCTGGACAGCGGCAGCTACTTCGAGCTGACCGTGGCCGACCTGACTGGTGACCTGCGCAAGCGGACGGTGCTCACCCTGGAGGAGATGGGTATACCCGTCGAGTACGCCACCCATGAGGACGCCCCCAGCCAGCACGAGATCGACCTGCGCCACACCGACGCCTTGACCATGGCCGACACGGTCATGACCGCCCGGCTCTTGGTCAAGGAGATCGCCCAGGAGAAGGGTGTGCACGCCACCTTCATGCCCAAGCCCCTCGAGGGGGTGCAGGGCTCGGGGATGCACACCCACTTCTCCCTCTTCGAAGGCGAGGTCAACGCCTTCCACGATCCAGGGGATCCCCACGGGCTGTCCAAGACGGCCAAGGGATTCATAGCCGGCCTGTTGCGCCACGCCCCCGAGATCACCGCCGTGACCAACCAGTGGGTCAACTCCTACAAGCGCCTGGTCATGGGCTACGAGGCGCCGGTGCACGTCTCCTGGGCCCGGAACAACCGCTCGGCTCTCATCCGCATCCCGGTGCCCAAGGGGGGCAAGGCTGAGGCCACCCGCCTCGAGTACCGGGCGCCGGACCCGGCGTGCAATCCGTATCTGGCCTTTGCCGTCATCCTGGCCGCCGGCATGAAGGGCATCGATGAGGGCTACGAGCTTCCCGCCGAGGCGGCCACCAACCTCTACGAAATGACCCCCGCTCAGCTGGCGTCGGAG
>DATLUK010000101.1:0-14456 GCA_035533195.1 Acidimicrobiales bacterium
CAGCCTCCACGGCGGGCTGCCCCCGGTGGTCGAGATCACCTACCAGGGAGGCCTGGCCGACCACGACACCCGCATCCTCACCCTCTCCGCCCTCCGTGGTCTGTTCGGGGCCGGAGGGACCAGCGAGGAGCCGGTCTCCTACGTCAACGCTCCGCGCATGGCGGAAGAGCGTGGGATCGAGGTCAGGGAGACGACCAGCTCGGCCAGCCCCGACTACCTCAACCTGCTCACCCTCTCGGGTGGCGGGCACTCGGTGGCGGGCACGGTGGTGGGACATCGCTCCGAGCCCCGCATCGTCATGGTCGATGACCACACCGTGGATCTGGCCCCGGCCGACTACATGCTGGTGGTCCGCAACGATGACCGCCCCGGCATGATCGGCGTGGTCGGCACGGTCCTCGGGGAGGCCGGCCTGTCCATCGCCAACATGGCCGTCGGGCGCTCACCTTCCGGCGGCGCCGCCCTCATGGTCCTGGCCACCGACCGCCCGGTGCCCGCCGATGTCCTCGGCCGGCTGTCGGGCTCGGAGGGGATCGTGGCCGTGCACCAGGTCAGCCTCTAGCCGGCGGCGGTTTCTTCCTGACCGGAGCCGCACTCTTGGCCACCGGCGGCTTTTTGACGGGCGCAGCTTTGGCAGGCTTCGCAGCGGCGGGCGCGGGAGCCTTCTTGGCCGCAGGTGGAGCGGCTTTGGCCGGAGGGGCGGCCGTCTGGGCGGCGGCGGCCTTCTTGGCCGGGGCCTTGCGGGGGGCTGCCTTCTTGACCGGGGCCACCGCTTTGGGCTGAGCCGGTGCCGGCGCCGGCGGGGCCGGCGTGGGCACGTGGGGGAGGGACCCGGGGTGGGGATCGGGCCGGTCCAGCTGCTCGGCCGGCACCGGAACCTCGGGCTCGGGAGAGCGGGGGTGGACCGGATCGGACACGGCGGGAGGGGCGCCCATGGCGGCCGCTTCCATGGGCACGGCCACCCGGCCGTGGGGGTGGTGGTCCCCTGAGGCCTCGGGTGGACGGCGGGTGACCGCCGGCCAGTCCCCGTGCACCCCGGTGGCATCCGTGGAGCCGCCACCGGCCGGCTTGCGAGCCTTCATGGTGGCGTAGATGGCGGCGCCCAGGCCGGCCAGAACGCCGAGCCTCAATCCGATGCGGAACGTCTTCAACTCAATCCCCTCCTAGAGCCGGCATAGGGTACCTGTGGGCCCTCAGACGCTCATGACGCCGTCGTGCACGCCCTCGGCCTCGGCCAGTTCGGGATAGTCCTCCAGCTTGGCATCGATGTCCCCGCTGTCGGCCATCTCGTCCATGCCGATGGGACCGGCGGCCTTGCCGGTTAGGAACTGCCGGATGATCGGGTTGTCACTGGTGCGCATCTCCTCCTTGCTGGCGAAGCGGACCAGCTTGGACCGGAAGAGGATGCCCATGTAGTCGGCGGTGCGCATCACCGACGCGATGTTGTGGGTGATGATGAAGAAGGTGGCGCCCGTTTCGGCCTGGGACTTGCGTACCAGCTCGTCCAGGTAGGCCACCCGGACCGGGTCGAGGCCGGAGTCGGGCTCATCGAAGAGCACGATGTCCGGTTCCATGACCAGGGCCCGGGCCAGGCCGGCCCGCTTCTTCATCCCCCCGGACACCTCGCCAGGCAGCTTGCGAAGGTGGTCCATGAGGCCGACCAGCTCGGCGTTCTTGTGGACCAGCTCCCGGATCTCCTTCTCTCCCTTGCGGGTGTGCTCGCGCAGGGGGAAGGCGATGTTGTCGTAGAGGGTCATGGAACCGAACAGGGCACCGTCCTGGAACAGGACTCCGAACTTGCGGCGGATGCGGTAGAGGTCCTTGTCCTTCATGCCGACGATCTGCTCACCATCGACCCATATCTCCCCGGCGTCGGGGCGGAGCAGGCCGATGATGTTCTTGAGCAGAACCGACTTACCGGTGCCGGACGGGCCGAGGATGGCGGTGGTCTTGCCCTTGGGCACGTCGAAGGTCACGTCGGACAGGACGGTGTGGGACCCGAAGGCCTTGGTGACGCCACGGAGGGAGATGACCGGCTCGATCGCTTCCGCCACGGTGAGCACACTAACCCGGGCCCCGGGCGAGATCGCCGGGGCGGACGGCACGGCTACTGTCCGCCCCGGCGTACCAGGGTGGGCCGGGCCCGCCGGTAGAGAGGTCTAGATACCTATGGCGATGGCGGCCGCAGCCAGCCGGAAGGCGACTGGTGCTCTGCGCGAGACCGGGAACATGTTCGCCCTGGGTCTGGAGGCCCTGCGCCAGTTCCGGCCCCGGACCTTCCCCTACCGCGAGTTCATCGACCAGTGCTGGTTCCTGGCCCGGGTCACGACCCTGCCACTCATCCTGGTGTCGGTTCCGTTCGGACTGGTGATCGCCCTGGAGGTGGGCTCGTTGCTCCAGCAGATCGGCGCCCAGTCCCAGTTAGGGGCCTCCATGGTGTTGGCCGTCATCCGGGAGGAGGCGCCGGTGGCCACCGCCCTGCTCATAGCCGGAGCGGGCGGGTCGGCCATGTGCGCCGACCTCGGCAGCCGTCGCATACGCGACGAGATATCGGCCATGGAGGTCATGGCCGTCAACCCCATCCAGCGGCTGGTCCTGCCCCGGATTGTGGCCGCCACCTTGGTGGCCATCCTGCTCGACCCCATAGTCAGCGTGGCCGGCATAGCCGGGGGTTGGTTCTTCGGGATCCGGGTCATCCACGTGACCTCCAGCAGCTTCTTCTCCTCCTTCTCGGAGTTGAGCCAGCTGCCCGACCTGTGGATGGCCCTCATCAAGTCGGCCTCCTTTGGTTTCATCGCCGCCATGGTCGCCTGTTACAAGGGCCTCAACGCCAAGGGGGGCCCGAAGGGCGTCGGTGACGCCGTCAATCAGGCCGTGGTCATCGTGTTCATCCTGGCCTTCTTCGTCAATTTTGTACTCACCATCGTATATTTCAACTTCTTCCCACAGAAGGTCATCTGATGGCGGCTCCGGCTGTCGAGCGCATCGTGGGCCGGCCCGCCCGCCAGACAGTCACCCTGCTGGAAGGCCTCTACCGGCAGTTCGCCTTCTACGGCCGCATCCTGCGCAGTCTTCCCCGGGGCCTCAGGTACCGGAAGGAGATCCTCGCCCTGATGACCGACGTGACCATCGGGCCCGGTGCCCTGGTGGTGGGGGGCGGCATGTTCTTCGTCGGGGCCAGCATCGCCTTCTTCACGGGTACCGAAGTGGGCCTGGAGGGATTCCAGGGGCTGTCCCAGATCGGCGCCGAGGCCTTCACCGGAATCATCTCCTCGTTGGCCAATACCCGGGAGATAACCCCGCTGGTGGCCGGGGTGGCACTGGCCGCCCAGGTGGGAGCCGGCTTCACCGCCCAGCTGGGCGCCATGAGGGTGTCAGAGGAGATCGACGCTCTCGAGGTGATGGGGGTGGACAGTTTCGTCTACCTGGTCACCACCCGGGTATGGGCGGCGCTGGTCACGATGGTGCCCCTGTATCTGGCCATGCTATTCGCCAGCTTCCTGGCCACCGAGGCCATCGCGACCAAGTTCTTCTTCCTGTCCACCGGCACCTACACCCACTACTTCCAGCTCTTCCTGCCCCCCATCGACCTCTTTTTCTCCTTCGTCAAGGCCATGGTCTTTGCCGTGGTGGTCACCCTGGTCCACTGCTACTACGGCTTCTACGCCACCGGCGGGCCGGCTGGGGTCGGGGTGGCCGCCGGGCGGGCGATCCGCCTGTCGATCATTGCCGTGGTCGTGCTCAACCTCCTCATGTCCTTCCTCATGTTCGGCAGTGGCACCACGGCCCGGATCGTCGGTTGACCGAGCTTCCCCGCTCGGCCCGGGCCGTCATAGGCGCCGCCATCGTGGTCGTCCTCGTAGCCGTCTCCGGCCTGATCGTGAAGGCATCCTACGGATCGTTCTCCGACCAGTACCCCCTGCAGGGGCTCTTCGCCCGGGCCGGCGAAGGCCTGCATCCCTCATCCCAGGTGCAGTACCGGGGAGTGACGGTAGGCGAGGTCACCGCCGTCAAGCTGGTGGACCGCCGGGCCGAGGTGCAGATGAAGCTGGATCATGGCTTCGGCGTACCCGTCGATGCCGTGGCCGCCATCGCTCCCAAGAACGTTTTCGGGGAGGAGACGGTCAACCTCACCTTCCCGCATGGACAGACCGGTCCGATGCTGCGCGCCGGGGGAACCATCACCAACACAACCGTGTCCGATGAGTTCACCCAGTTGCTGGCCGCCGCCGACCCGCTCCTCAACGAGGTGAACGGTCAGGACCTGGCCACCGTGATCTCCCAGCTGGCCATCGCCTCGGCCGGCCAGGGCCCCGCCATCCGGGCCAGCATCGAGGAGGGCACCAAGCTGGCCGACCTGTTCGACCAGACCCTCCAGGCGCAGATCCGGGCACTGGACTCCTTCGCCTCCTTCAGCGAGGCCATCGCCCCGGTCGGTCCGTCCATCGACTCCATCTCAGCCTCCAACAACCAGTGGCTGCCCACCTTCAACGCCCAGGCCGCCGCCTACGACAAGCTCCTGGCCGAATTCACGCCGGTGGCCAACGAGCTGGCCGCCTACCTGTCCGATTACCACCCCGACATCACCACCATGCTCCAGGACGGCGTCAACGTGAGCCGGGTTCTGATCGCCCGTCAGTCGCAGATATCCGACGTGATCCACGGGCTCTACCGGTACCTATACAAGTTCGCATCGGGGGCCGGGCCCGAGCTGCTGCCCGACGGGTCCAAGTTCGCCTACTTCAAGACCTTCATCATGTTCTCCGACGTCAACTCGCTGGTCTGTTCACTCATCGCCCCGCCCCAGTCCGGACTGTCGTCCCTCGCGCCCCTCCAACAGGCCCTGACCGGGCCGGGCAGTCCCTTCAACTGCTCGGCGCAGATGGCGGCCTTCAACGCCGCCCAGGGTGGTGCTGTGAAGACCAGTCCGCTGGCCGGCGCCCGCCAGGCCGCCCAGAACCTCTCCAACGCGGTGGGGGCGGTCATCGGCACGCCGCAGCCGCCGCGGAGCCAGGGCCTGGATTCGATCCTGCAGAACCTCATGGGGGCCAACCAGTGAGGCCGGCGGCATGAGGAGCTGGCTCCGGTCCCAGCTGCGGGGATCGACCCTGCGTTTCCTCATCTACGCCCTGGTCTGCCTGGTGCTGCTGGCCGGGCTCATCGCCCGCATAGGCAACATCCAGTTCTTCAGCCACCGGGTCGGATACGGCGCCCAGATGGCCGATGTCACCGGCCTGGAGGTGGGCGACCAGGTCAAGCTGGCCGGCGTCGCCGTCGGGCAGGTCAGCTCCATCACCACGCGCCGGGGTGAGGCCCTGGTCAGTTTCGGCGTGGACCGGAGCGTGAAGCTGCCGGTCGACACCGAGGTGGGCATCCGTTGGCACAACGTGCTTGGCCAGAAGTACCTCTACCTGTACCCATCGGGTAATTCGGGGCCTTACCTGGCCGCCGGGGCGACCATCCCCGTCAGCCGGGACGTCGGTGACGCCGACCTGGGCGAGTTCCTCAACGCCCTGGGCCCGGTCATCCAGTCCATCAACCCGGCCGAGGCCAACGCCTTCGTAGAGGGCGTACTGGGCGGGCTCCAAGGCAACCTCGATCAGGTCGGCTCCCTGATCGCCAACGCCGCCACCGTGTCCAACACCGTGGGCAACCTGCAGGTCCAGGTCGGCCAGGTCATCGACAACCTCTCGGTGGTGGTCGGGTCGTTGGGCGGTCGCAGCCAGGACCTGCAGACGGTGGTGTCCAACCTGGCCACCATCTCCTCGGCGCTGGCCTCCCGCAACGACACTCTGGACGCAGTGATCGAAAACTTCTCCAAGGTGTCGGGGGAGTTTGCCAATCTGGTCTCGACCAATCGGGGGAACCTCGACACCGTCATCTCCAGCTTGCAGACGGTGGCGGCCACCCTGCACGCCCACCGCTCGGATCTCAACACCGACCTGTCCACCCTGTCGGCCGGGCTGGAGCCCTACACCCTGATCTCCTCCTACGGCCAGTGGTTCAACGTCAACGTCGTGTACATGTGCATGGCCGATCAGAGCAGCTGTTCGTATCAGGAGAGCGGGCCCAAGCCGACCCAGACGGATGGGCCGCGGGTTGGTGCCGGCACCGCCGGCGGCACCGACTCGGCCGGCGCCAACTCCGGCGCCGCCGGGCTGGCCCGCCAGTTGCTCAGTCTGACCGGCAAGGGTTCGTGAGCCAGCCGTGAAGCGCTTACGCAGCCTTTTCACCAGCAACTTCACGGAGCGGAACCCGGTGGTGATCGGCGCCGTAGCGGTGGCCCTCATAGCCGCCTTCGTCCTCAGCGCCATCACCCTCAACAAGAACATCCTGGGTGGGGGCACATCCGTAACGGCCCGTTTCTCCAACACTGCCGGGCTCCGCTCGGGCGACCAGGTCCTCATGGCCGGTGTGCCCATCGGTACCGTCGTATCTCTGGACCAGGAGGGCGCTTACGTCTACGCCCATCTGCGGGTGGGCGGCTCGGTCCAGATCCCGGCCGATTCCTCGGCCACCATCGAGGTGGAGACCCTGCTCGGCCAGCTGGCCGTCAAGGTGGAGGCCGGCCAGGACTGGTCCCACCTCCTGCGCGCCGGCGCCACCATTACCGACACGTCCGTCCCGGTCGAGTTCCAACAGCTCCAGAACGCCACCGGTCCACTGCTGGCCCAGAGCAACGGTCCCGCTCTCAATCAGCTGCTGGGAGACCTGGCCGCGGTGACCAAGGACAAACAGGCCCAGGTGGCCTCGATCATCTCCGGCCTGGACAAGCTCACCAGCACCATCGACCAGCGCCAGGCCGAGGTGAGCGTGCTGATCGATGCCAGCAACCAGGTGGCCGGGGCTCTCGCTTCCCGCGACCAGCAGCTGGTGGCGACCATCGACAACTTCGACACCGTGCTGACCGGTCTGTCCCAGCGCAGTGCGGCCATATCCGCCTTGATCAAGAACACCGAGGCGGCGGCTAATCAGACGTCGTCGCTGGTCGGTGCCAACCGGGCCCGCCTGGACGACCTGCTGGCCAACCTGCAGTCCGATCTCAATGTGGTGGCCGCCCACCAGATCGACCTGGCCCAGGGGGTCTCCTATCTGGCCAGCGCCATCCAGGGTTTCGCCTCCATCGGGTATTCGGGACCAGCCAACTATCCGAACTCCTGGGCCAACGTCTATACCAACCTCCTCAACGGCGGGGACGCCGTCTACGGCAACTGCGGATACCTCGACCAGGCCCTGGATGCTGCCCTGGGCCCCGACCCGACTCCCTGCGCCAACCGGACGGGGCCCCAGACGACCTCGGCCAGTATCCGAACCTCCTCATCGGCGGCCGGCGCCATCACGACCGGCGCCATCACCACCGATGCCTTCGACTCCGGTGGGGGCGCCCTCCGCTCCATCCTGGACTCGCTGATGGGAGTCGGGTGAGACGCCCGACCCGCGCCGTCGCCGTCGCCGTGGCCTTGTCTGTCGCCGCCGGCGCCATCGGCCTGGCCGGCTGCGGGAGCAGCGCCGGCCGGACCGTCACCTTCAGCGCCGTGTTCGCCAGCGGCCAGGGTCTCTATCCCGGCTCCAACGTCGAGATCATCGGCCTCAAGGAGGGCTCGGTCCAGTCTGTTCGCCCCGAAGGCGACAAGGTCGTGGTGACCATGAGCCTGCCGGCCTCCCAGCCCGTCCCTGCCGGGGTCTATGCGGCGGTGGAAGCGCCCGAGCTGCTGGGTCAGCGCTCGGTGGATCTGGAGCCCGGCTACACGGGCGGCCCGAAGCTGGCCGAAGGCGCCGTCATCCCGGAGTCGCGTACCTCGGTGCCGGTGGAGACCAACACCATCCTGCGGGAGGTGACCAACTACCTCCAGTCAATCCAGCCGGCCAACGTGCACAACCTGGTCGCCAACCTGGCCCGGGACCTGAACGGCCAGGGCCAGGCCCTCGGTGACCTGATCGGCAACGCCGCCGGCACCATTCAGTTGCTGGCCCAGAAGGGTAACGAGCTCGGCCAACTGAACGGGACACTGGCTCAGCTGACCGGGACGCTCGACTCCCGGACCAGCCAGATCGAGACCCTCATCTCCGACTACGACGTGGTCTCGGGAGTGGTTGCCCAGGACCGGGTCGAGTTGGACGGGGCCATCGCCGCCCTCGCCAGTGCCTCGACCCAGCTGGCCGGCCTGCTCAGCCCCAACGTGAGCGGTCTCGAGGCCGATCTGGCCACCCTGACCACTGTCGGACGGACCCTGGACCGGAACCTGGGCTCAGTGGACCAGGGCCTCACGTCTTCGGTGGCTCTCTTCGCCGGGGCGGAGAGGGCCTACGACCCGAGCCACCGGTGGCTGGTCCTCAACAACCAGTCGCCCAGCGGGGACAACTCGATGGTGCTGGCCGACCACCTGCGGGACCGTTTGGCCGGCATCTGCCGGCGGCTGTCGGCCCATCACAGCGCCGGCCTGAGTGCCCAGGAGCTATCGACCCTGGCCACCTGCGGTAATCCCAACTCGGGCTACTTCGACCAGGTGCTCGGCTTGATCCCGTCGGCTCTCAACCTGACGCCCGGGGCGACCATTCCCACCCCGACCACTGAGTCGGTCTACACGTCCGCGCTCGGCATCATCCCCGGCCTCACCTCCGCCGAGCGTCAGAGCCTGGCCGCCATCCCACTGGGCTCGGCGGCGCCGGTCGGGGTCGCTCCGTGAGGAGGCGCGGCCGGTACCGCCGGGTGACCGTCGTGCTCGTCCTCGCCCTGGCCGGGGCGACGGTCACCGCCTGCGGCGGAGGATCGGCCAGTTCGGGCACCCTCCGCACCTCGGCCCTGTTCAGCGACGTCTCCGATCTGGCCATCGGCGCGCCGGTGCAGATGGCGGACATCACGGTCGGCTCGGTCAGCTCGATCACCCTGTCGGGCATCGATGCCGATGTCACCATGTCCATCCAACGCGCCGCCCGGGTGCCGGCCGACGTGACGGCCAGCGTGGAGACCACCACCATCCTGGGCGAGCGCATCATCCAGCTGACGCCCGGGTCCGGGCTGACCGCCTCGTCCCCGCTCCTGGCCGACGGCGCCCGGATCAGCCACACCGTGGTCGTGCCCGACCTGGAGCAGCTGGTCAAAGGAGGGGCCCAACTCTTCGCCCCCATCAGCGCCAGCGCCCTGGCCTCGCTGGTGCAGGCGGGCGGACAGGGCTTCGGGGACCAGGGTGCCGATGTGCACCGCCTCATCGATGACCTGTCGGCCGTGTCGGCCGGCTACGCCACCCAGACCTCCACCATCCAGGGGCTGATCAATGCCCTCAATCAGCTCGGAGCCAGCACCGCTCCCGATGCCCAGGCCAATGCCGACGCCGTCACCAACCTGGCCCGCACCACGCAGATCCTGGCCGAGGAATCCAGCCGCTTCGAGGACCTGCTCACCGCCTTGAACGGCCTGTCCGTCCAGAGCCGGAGCATTCTCGAGGGCTACCTCTCCCAGATCGGCATCCAGCTGACCGGCCTGGCCGACGCCACCCGGGCCGTGGCCACCGAACAGGTCGATCTGGCCAACGTGCTGGTGTACCTCAAGAGTCACAACAAGGCGATTTCCGAAGCCGCCGTGGGCCGTTTCGTGCAGATCCTCGATGACATCATCGTCTGCGGCGTCCCCAATGGAGGAGACACTCCGAGCTCGGCTTCCGCCGCTTGTACGCCCACGGCCCAGAGCACCGGCCCATGATCACCCGGCGGGTCGCCATCAACCTGGGAGCGTTCCTCACCGCGGCCGCGGTCCTCGTCTTCTTCGGGATCGTCAACCTGCTGGGCAATCCCTTGGCCGTCCGCACCCAGCTGCGGGCCGTCTTCCCTGACGCTTCGGGACTCTCGCCCAACTTCGACGTCACCTACGACGGGGTGGCGGTGGGCTCGGTGTCGGGCGTGAAGCTGGTCCGGAACGGAGTGTTGGTGACCATGGCGCTGGACCCGGGCCAGTCGGTCCCGGGGGACGTGGTGGCCGACGTCGATCTGGCCAACGCCCTGGGAGAACAGCAGATCGATCTGGTGCCCGCCCACGGCGGGACGGCCGCCCCGCTGCGCAACGGGGCGACGGTGCCCGTCAACCCCAACGGGATCCCGGCCAGCGTGGGCCAGCTCGTATCCGTGGCCACCCGGCTGCTCAACGCCATCCCTCCCGGGGATCTCAACAGTGTCCTGCACCAGCTGGCCATCGCCCTCAACGGCCACGGTCAGGATCTGCGCACCATCACCGATGAGAGCGGGGTCTTCGCCCAGGAGTTCCTCGCCTACCAGGCCCAGTTCCAGGCCCTGCTGGCCAACGCCCCGCCGGTCCTCAACGCCGTGTCGGCGGTGGGCCCCCAGCTGCGCCAGGCTCTGGCCAACACGGCCGTGCTGGCCCAGGTGCTGGCCAACCGCCGCCTCGATCTGGCCAATGCCATCGACCAGGGCTCGACCGTGGCGGCCGACCTCAACACCTTGCTGGCCAGCCAGCTGCCCAACCTGGCCTGCTTGACCCACGACTTTGCCGATCTCACCGCCAACCTGGACGAGCCGGCCAACCTGGCCAACCTCAACACCGCCCTTCTCACCAACGGCTACTTCTTCGGGGCGGTGGACGATGTGTCCCCGGCCGGCCGGGCCGTCAGCCTCTACCCCGGGGATCCCACGCGAGACGACCAGTTCTGGCTACGTACCCGGCTGCTCTTTCCGCCCGCCCAGCCCCAGGCCAGCGCGTACTCCACTCCGAAGGGCCTCCCGCCCACCAAGCCGGGGGCCGCCTGCACCACCGAGTTCGGCAACGGCGTCGGGCCGGCCACCCAGTCCCATCCCTCCCCGCCCGGGCCCGGCGGCCGGCTGATCGCACCCACCGCGGCCGAGGCGGTGGTGCGCGGGGGAGAGCCCCAGCCGGCCGGGGAGACGGCTGCCTTCCGGGTCCCAGCCGCCCACCCCGGCGCTGGAACAGCCTGGCTGATCACCGTCCTGCTCGGCCTCGGGGTGGTGGGCGGCGGCCTCTGGCTGGCAGGGTTGTCGGTCCCCAACGATCCCGCCGGTCGCGACCGGCGCTGGCCGAGGAGCCGGGCATGAGCGAAACAGACGGAGGCCCGCCTCCCGGACCAGTGCCCGGAATCCGCGTGCTGGGCCAGCCCGCCCCGCCCCAACCCGCCCCGCCCCAACCCGCCCCGCCCCGGTCCGCTGCCGAGGAGTCGGCATCGGCTGCCACAGGCCCCGACCCCGACTTCGGCTTCGACGCCGCGGCCGACGATGACCCCGACGAAGACAACGACGAGTTGCGCGTCGGGCGGCTGGTCAACCCCCGGGCGGTCATGGTGCTCCTGGCCGTAGCCCTGGCCGGGGTCTGTGGCACGGTGGCCTTCGGGCTGCTGTGGGCCCACGACCAGTCCAAACAGGCCAGCGCCAGCCGGATCCAGGCCGACTCCAGGGTGGTGGCTTTCGACTTCCTGCGCTACTTCACCACCTTCAACCCCGCCACCGTGGCCAAGACCTTCACGGATATCCAGGCCCTGTCCACCGGTACCTTCGCCAATCAGGCCAAGACCGAGTTCAGCCCCCAGCTCCGCCAACAGCTTCAGGCCGCCGGGGCCTCGACCCAAGGGGCGCTGCGCTACCTGGAGCTGCAGTCCTTCACCAGCACGACCGCCGGGTACTTCGCCGACGTGGTGCAGACCTTCAGCAACAACAGGACCAGCGGCCCGCAGTCCGATGAGCTCCGCCTGGTCATCGACCTGTCCCTGGTCAAGGGTCAGTGGAAGGTCTCAGGCGTGACCTCGCTCGACACCCCCGCCCCCTCCGGCGGCAGCTCCAGCTCGGGCGGCAGCTCCAGCTCGGGCGGCTGAACCTCAGACGCCCAGCGCCGGCATCCAGTCCGGACGGCGTGTCTCGAAGGCGGCCACCTCGGTGTCGTGCTGCAGGGTCAGGCCGATGTCGTCTAGGCCGTTGAGGAGACGGTGACGGGTGAACTCATCCATGGGGAAGGTGGCCTCGATGCCTGCGGCCGGGGCTGACACCGTCCCTCGGGCCAGGTCGATCACGATCTCCAGATCGGGATCGGCTTCCACCGCCCGCAGCAGACTCTCACCGGTGGCGGCGTCCACCTGGACCGGGAGCAGCCCGGCCTTGGTGCAGTTGGTGCGGAAGATGTCCCCGAAACGGGGGGAGATGACGGCTTCGAAGCCGTAGTCCATTAGCGCCCACACGGCGTGCTCCCGGGAGGACCCGGTCCCGAAGTTGGGCCCGGCCACCAACACGATGGCCCCGGCGTGTTCGGGGCGGTTGAGCACGAAGTCGCGCTCGTCCTTCCACTCGCTGAACAGGCCGGCGCCGAAGCCGGTCCGCTCCACCCGCTTGAGCCAGTCGCTCGGGATGATCTGGTCGGTGTCGACATCGGAGCGGTCCAGAGGGACGGCTCGGCCCTGGATGATGGTGATCGGCTTCATCGGATGTCCGCTGGGGTGGCGAAGTGGCCGGCCACGGCCGTGGCCGCGGCCACCTCGGGGGAAACCAGATGGGTGCGCCCGCCCCGGCCCTGGCGGCCCTCGAAGTTCCGGTTGGACGTGGATGCGGCCCGCTCGCCTGGGGCCAGCTTGTCCGGGTTCATCGCCAGGCACATCGAACAGCCCGCCTCCCGCCACTCGAAACCGGCCCCGGTAAAGATGCGGTCCAGTCCCTCGGCCTCGGCCTGGGCCTTGACCTGCCGGGAGCCGGGTACCACCAGAGCCCGCATGCCGGCGCGGACCTTGCGGCCGTCGACGACGGCCGCGGCCGCCCGCAGATCCTCGATGCGGGAGTTGGTGCAGGACCCGATGAAGACAGTGTCCACCGGGATGGACCGGATGGGAGTGCCGCCCTTCAGGCCCATGTAGACCAGGGCCCGCTCGGCCGCCTCCCGCTCGGACGGGTCGCTGAATTCCGAAGGGTCGGGCACGGCTCCGGTGATGGGCCGCACCTGGGCCGGGTTGGTCCCCCAGGAGACGTGGGGGACCAGGGAGGCGGCGTCGATCTCCACCTCCTTGTCAAAGGTGGCGCCGTCATCGGTGGCCAGGCCCCGCCACTCCTCCAGAGCGGACTCCCACGCCCGTCCGGTGGGGGCGTAGGGCCGGCCCTCCAGATAGGAGAAGGTGGTGTCGTCCGGGGCGATGAGGCCGGCCCGGGCGCCGCCCTCGATGCTCATGTTGCACACCGTCATGCGGCCCTCCATCGACAGTGAGGCGATGGCCGAGCCCCGGTATTCGATGACGTGGCCGATCCCGCCGCCGGTGCCGATGCGACCGATGATGGCCAGGATCACGTCCTTGGCGGTCACCCCGGCCGGCAGGTCGCCATCGACAGTTACCGACATGGTGCCGGCCCGGCGCTGGGGGAGGGTCTGGGTGGCCAGGACGTGTTCCACCTCGCTGGTGCCGATGCCGAAAGCCAGGGCCCCGAAGGCTCCGTGGGTCGAAGTGTGGCTGTCACCGCACACGATGGTCATGCCAGGCAGGGTGAGGCCAAGCTCGGGCCCCATCACGTGGACGATGCCCTGGCGGGCATGTCCCATGGGGTAGAGGGTGATTCCGAACTCGGCGCAGTTGGCCGAGAGAACCTCCAGCTGGCGGGCCGAGATGGGATCGGCCACCGGCTTGTCTATATCGGTGGTCGGCACGTTGTGATCGGCGGTTGCCACCGTCAGATCGGGGCGGCGCACCCCGCGCCCGGCCAGGCGCAGGCCGTCGAAGGCCTGGGGGCTGGTCACCTCGTGGACCAGGTGGAGGTCGATGTAGAGCAGGTCCGGCTCGCCCTCCGCCACCCGCACCACGTGGTTGTCCCACACCTTCTCCGACAACGTCCTGGCTCCGGCCATTCGGTCCTCCTCGGCTCGGTCCCGCTGGAATTCTCTATCTCACATACTGAGAAGCTAATCTCGCTCTATGGGCACCACCATAAGCGGGATCGGAGTGGTGGACAAGACGGTCTACCTCCTGACCGCGCTGGAGAGCGGGCCCATGGCCCTAGGGGCGCTGGTGGAGGAGACGGGCATACCCCGGGCCACCGCCCACCGCCTTCTCCGCGCTCTGGAACAGCACGGGCTGGTGGGCCGGGCGGGGGGCGCCTTCCTGCTCGGGCCGGCCCTGGCCCGGATGGGCTCGGCCGCCCTGGCTGCTTCCGATCTGGCCGAATCGGCCCGCCCCGCCCTGGAGCAGCTGCGGGACCGGACGGGGGAGTCCGCCCAGCTCTACCTCCGCCGGGGCGACGTGAGGGTGTGCGTGGCCTCTCTCGAGTCACCCCACAGCCTGCGGACCATTGTGCCGGTGGGCGCCCATCTCCCCATGGACAGGGGATCAGCGGGGGCGGTGCTGAGGGACGAGGACGCCGCCAGGCGCCGGGGATGGGCCCAGAGCGTGGAGGAGCGCGAGGCCGGGGTGGCCTCGGTCAGTGCCCCGGTGCGAGGCCCGGGGGGTCCAGCCAAGCCGGGCCCGGTGGTG
>DATLUK010000102.1:0-3805 GCA_035533195.1 Acidimicrobiales bacterium
GATCCCGGACGACCGGGGTCACCTGCCCGGCTCCTGGTCAACCAGGAGAGGAGCGGCGGAACGGTACCGGACACCGAGTCCCTGTACTTACGAAGGAATCCCTGCGCGCATGCCCGACAAGACGGCCACCATCGAGGAGTACCGACTCCACCAGACCGACACCGGTTCGCCGGAGGTCCAGGTGGCCATCCTCTCCGAGCGGATCTCGCACCTGACCGAGCATCTTCGGGTCCATAAGGGAGACCATCACACCAGGCGGGGCCTCATGAAGCTCATCGGCCGCCGCCGCCGCCTCCTCGACTACGTACGGGACAACGATGTCGAGCGCTACCGCGCTCTTATCGCCCGGCTCGGGATCCGCAGGTAGTACCGGCGGCCAGAGGTCAGCTGCCAGTCGACGTATACCCGGGCCGGGTGGCCGGGGTGTTAGCCGACTGGGAACTGGCCGGGCCGCCCTGAGCTCGCCCCGAGCGGGGCGGGAAGGAGAGGTAATGGCAGAGGCCATCACCGTCTCGGGCCCGATCAGTGGCACCGAGAAGACACTTTCATTCGAAACGGGCCTGCTGGCCCAACAGTCCCAGGGAGCCGTGGTCGGTCGCATAGGCGAGACCACGGTGCTGATGACCGCCAACGCCGATAAGGGGGTGCGGGAGGGAATCGACTTCTTCCCCCTCACCGTCGACATCGAGGAGCGCCGCTACGCGGCGGGCATCATCCCCGGTTCCGTGTTCCGCCGGGAGGGCCGGCCCTCGGATGAGGCCATCCTCACCTGCCGGCTGATCGACCGTCCGCTGCGCCCGAGCTTTGCCGACGGGTACCGCAACGAGACCCAGGTCATCGGCACCATCCTCGGCGCCGACATGGACAACCCCCATGACGTGATCTGCATCAACGCTGCCAGCGCCGCCCTCATGCTCTCGGGCATCCCCTTCCAGGGTCCCATCGGCGCCGTGCGCATCGCCTGGACCGCCGAGGGCAAGTGGGCTCCGCATCCCACCTTCCAGGAGGGCGATGACTCCGCCTTCGAGCTGGTGGTGGCCGGGCGCCTGACCGAGGACGGCTCCGACGTCGCCATCATGATGGTCGAGGCCGGTGGCACCGAGGCGGCCTGGGAGCTGTACCAGTCCGGCACCCCGCACGTGACCGAGCAGGTCATAGCCGACGGGCTCGAGCAGTCCAAGACCTGGATCCGGGAGTCCATCGACCTGCAGAACGAGCTGGTGGCCAAGGCGGGCGTCCATGCCCCCATCCCCTTCGAGCCCCAGTCCGACTACACTCCCGAGATCTACGCCCGGGTCGAGGCCCTCGGCCTCGAGGCCCTGTCGGCGGCCAACACCATTGCCGATAAGGCCGAGCGCAACGCGGCCAACGACGCCGCCGGCACCGCCATCCGGGCCCAGCTGGCCGAGGAGTTCCCGGGCCAGGACGCCCAGGTCAAAGCGGCCGTCCGCAGCCTGACCAAGAAGCTGGTCCGAGGCCGCATCGTCAATGAGGGCATCCGCATGGACGGGCGGGGCCCGAGCGACATCCGCGCCCTGTCGGCCCAGGTGGGCATCCTGCCGACCGCCCACGGCTCGGCTCTCTTCCAACGCGGCGAGACCCAGGTCCTCAACGTGACCACACTGGGCATGCCCCGCATGGCCATGGACATTCTCCTGCGGGACAGCCTCACCATCGATGATCGCAAGCGCTACATGCACCACTACAACATGCCGCCCTTCGCCAATGGCGAGACGGGCCGGGTCGGTGGCACCAAGCGCCGGGAGATCGGCCACGGCCTTCTGGCCGAGCGGGCCCTCATCCCGGTCATCCCGGCCGAGGACGAGTTCCCATACGCCCTGCGTCTGGTATCCGAGGTCCTGGCCTCCAACGGCTCGACCTCCATGGCCTCGGTGTGCGCCTCCAGCCTGTCGCTGATGGACGCCGGTGTGCCCATCAAGGCGCCGGTGGCCGGAATTGCCATGGGCCTGGTCTACGCCGAGGGCAAGTACACCGCCCTCACCGACATCCTCGGCTCCGAGGACGCCTTCGGGGATATGGACTTCAAGGTGGCCGGCACGTCCGAGTTCGTCACCGCCCTGCAGCTCGATACCAAGATCGAGGGTCTGCCGGCCGAGGTCCTGGCTCAAGCTCTGACCCAGGCCAAAGAGGCCCGGGAGATCATCCTGGGCGTCATGCACGACACCATCGCCGAAGCCCGGTCCTCGGTCGCCAAGACCGCCCCCAAGATCGTCAGCTTCGAGATTCCGATGGACAAGATCGGTGAGGTGATCGGGCCCAAGGGCAAGGTGATCAACGCCATCCAGCAGGAGACCGGCGCCGACGTCAACGTGGATGACGATGGTGTGATCGGGACCGTGACCATTGGAGCCAAGGACGGGGAAGCCGTCGAAGAGGCCAAGCGCCGGATTGAGCTGATCCTCGATCCCCCCAAGGCCGAGGTGGGCGCCACCTACACCGGCCGGGTCGTCAACGTGACCAAGTTCGGCGCCTTCGTCAACATCCTCCCCGGCCGCGACGGCCTGGTCCACATCTCCAAGCTGGGCCGGGGCAAGCGGGTCGAGCGGGTAGAGGACGTGGTCGACCTCGGTGACGAGGTGACCGTTCGCGTCGATGACGTCGACCCCCAGGGCAAGGTCTCACTCTCCCTGGTCGGCGGTGACGATGAGGGCACCAACGGCGGCGGCTCCGAGGATCGGGGCGACTCCCGCCCACCCCGGGCCCCCCGCGCCCCCCGGGCCGAGTCCAACGGTGATGACAGCGGCGCCGGCGCGGCCGAGGGTGGTGAGGTCGTGTCCTTCGAGGACAGCTTCGAAAAGGAGTTGGAGGCGGAGTTCGGAAATCTCGGTCCCGGAACCGCTCCGACCGGTTCGGGCGGCCGCCGCCCGGGCGGTGACCGTGGCCCCCGCCGGAACCCCCGGCGTGGCGGCGGTCGCTCCTAGCCCTTGACCAGGACCGCTTCTTGATCCGGACCACCCGCCTCGATAACGGGATCACGGTGGTGACCGAGACGATGCCCCATGTCGCCTCGGTCACCGCCGGGTTCTGGGTCGGAACCGGATCGCGGGATGAGGAGCCGGCCCTGGCCGGCGCCTCTCATTTCCTGGAGCACCTGCTCTTCAAGGGCAGCCCCACCCGCACGGCCGAGGGAATAGCCGAGGCGGTCGACGCCGTGGGCGGGGACATGAACGCCTTCACCACCAAGGAGCTCACCGCCTTCTACGTCCGCGTCCTGGATGAGAGCCTCGAGTTGGGCCTCGACATCCTCTCCGACGTGATGTGGAACCCCGCCTTCCGTCCCGAAGAGGTGGAGGCCGAGCGCCAGGTGATCCTGGAGGAGATTCTGATGCACTCGGACGAACCAGCCGACCTGGTGCATGACCGCCTGCTCGAAGCCATGTACCCCGGCCATCCCCTCGGCCGGGATGTCCTGGGCGATGAAGACTCCATCCAGGCCATGGACGGCGGCGCCATCAGCGGGTTCCACTCCCATCACTACCGGCCGGGCAACATGGTGGTGGCCCTGGCCGGAGCAGTCGAGCATGAGCGGGCCATCGACCTCATCGACGCCGGCTTCACGGGCCGGAGCGGCGGCTCGTCGCCCGGGCGGTCGGCTCCCGTCGAGCCGGCTCTGCCCGTGTCGGTCACCAACCGGCCCACCGAACAGGCCCACGTGGTGGTGGGCTACACGACTCCCGGCCGCCATGACCCTGACCGCTTCGCCCTCTCGGTCCTCGACCATGTGCTGGGCGGTGGCCTTTCCAGCCGGTTGTTCCAGGAGATCCGGGAGCGCCGGGGGCTGGCC
>DATLUK010000103.1:0-2748 GCA_035533195.1 Acidimicrobiales bacterium
CAGGTATTCGAGGATGCGCTGGTAGTGGGTGATGAGCAGGACCCCGAGGGCGGGCCGGGAGTTGCGCACCAGGTGGACGCCCTCGGCCACGGTGCGCAGGGCGTCGATGTCGAGGCCGGAGTCGGTCTCGTCCAGGATGGCAACGTCGGGTTCGAGAATGGCCATCTGGAGGACTTCGTTGCGCTTCTTCTCCCCGCCCGAGAATCCCTCGTTCAGGTACCGGTCACCGAAGGACCGGTCCATCCCCAGGCGCTCCATCCACTCCATGATGGAAAGGCGCAACTCCAGGATGGACAGCTCGATGCCCTTGCGGGCGGAGAGGGCCTGGCGCAGGAACTGCACGACCGGGACCCCGGCTATCTCTTCGGGGTACTGGAAGGCCAGGAAGACGCCGGCCTTGGCCCTCACGTCGGTGGGCCAGCCGGTGATGTCCTCGCCTCGGTAGAGGATCTGGCCCTGGGTCACCTGGTAGGCGGGGCTGCCCAGCAGGGCGTTGGCCAGGGTGGACTTGCCCGAGCCGTTGGGGCCCATGAGGGCGTGGATCTCGCCCTCGGCCAGGACCAGATCCAGGCCGCGGAGGATCTCGTGGCCATCGGCGGACACGTGCAGATCGCGAATCTCGAACAGGGGAGGACCGGCCACCACCCGATTATATTTGCACTACCGCCGTAGGAGAAAAGCCGGAGGGGTCCGGGCCGCTACCAGCCCCGGTCGACCCACTCCTGCAGGTGGGGGCGCTCGGCCCCGATGGTGGTCGTGTCCCCGTGGCCGGGCAGGACCTGGACATCGGCGTCGAGGGGGGAGAAGAGGCGGTCCTCGATGGATCGGATGATGGTGGGGAAGTCCCCGCCCTCGAACTTGGTCGCCCCCGGGCCACCGGGGAAGAGGGTGTCCCCGCTGAAGAGGATGGGCAGGTCCTCCACCCGGAAACACATCGAACCGGGCGTATGGCCGGGGGTAAGGATGGTCCGAAGGCGCAGGCGCCCGACCGTTATGACCGAGTCGTCCTCCAAGACGAAGTCGTAGGAAGGCAGCATGGCCGCATCGGCCGCCGTCACCCCCACCTGGTAGCCGGCGTCCCGCACGGCGGGGACGGCCTGGATGTGGTCCCAGTGGCCGTGGGTCTCCAGAACCCTCCGAACCCCCAGGTCACGGCACATTTCCAGAAGCCGGTCGTGTTCGTTGGCGGCGTCCAGGAGCACGGCGTCACCCGTCTCCCGGCACCTGAGCACGTAGACGTTGTTATCCACGGGCCCTACCACCACCTGGTGGATTTCGGCTCGTCCGTCCTGGTAGAGAAGGGTCATCTTGACCGCCCGGTCTAGTTGAGACAACAGTGGGGATCCGCCAAGTTTCTAGCTGTCCGGAGCATCTAGGGGGATAAATTCAGTGAACTTCGCCTTCAGTGAGGAGCAGGAAGAGCTCCGGAAGTCGGTCCGCCGCTTCTTGGACGATAAATCTCCTGTCACCGAGGTCCGCCGCCTCATGGAGACTCAGGAGGGCTACGACCCGGCCGTCTGGTCCCAGATGGGCAACCAGCTCGGGCTCCAGGGACTCACCATCCCGGAGGAGTACGGGGGATCGGGCTACACCTACGTCGAGCTCATCGTGGTGCTTGAGGAGATGGGCAAGTCGCTGCTGTGCGCTCCCTACTTCTCCACCGTGGCCCTGGCCGCCAACGCCATCCTGGCCGCCGGGGACGACGCCGCCAAGAAGGAGTTGCTGCCCGGGATCGCCTCGGGTGAGACCATCGCCACCCTGGCCCTGACCGAGGACAACGGCCGCTGGGACGTCGAGGGCATCCAGCTCAAGGCGACCAAGAAGGGCGACAGCTACACCCTCGACGGGCACAAGATGTTCGTGATCGACGGTGGTATCGCCAACCTCATCATCGTGGTGGCCCGGACCGATGCGGGCATCGCCTTCTTCAGCGTCGAGGGCGACGCCTCTGGCCTGACGCGCAAGAACCTCTCCACCATGGACCAGACCCGCAAGCAGGCCCGCCTGGAGTTCGCCAACACACCGGCCCGGCTCATCGGCTCGGAGTCAGGAGCCGAGGCGGCTCTGACCAAGACCCTGGACCTGGCCGCGGTGGCCCTGGCCGCCGAGCAGGTCGGCGGCGCCCAGCGCTGCCTGGACATGTCCGTTGAGTACGCCAAGGTCCGCATCCAGTTCGGTCGGCCGATCGGCTCCTTCCAGGCCATCAAGCACAAGTGCGCCGACATGCTCCTGGAGGTGGAGTCGGCCAAGTCGGCCGCCTACTACGCCGGCTGGGCTGCCGCCGAGGACTCCGATGAGCTGCCGGTGGTGGCCTCCCTGGCCAAGGCCTACTGCTCCGAGGCCTACTTCCACGCCGCCGCAGAGAACATCCAGATCCACGGCGGCATCGGCTTCACCTGGGAGCACGACGCCCATCTGTACTTCAAGCGGGCCAAGTCCTCCGAGCTGCTCCTGGGCGATCCCACCTACCACCGCGAGCTACTCGCCCAGCGCATCGGGATCTGAATCCCTTGTCGGGCCTCCGGCCCGACGGTGTCGGCGGGGCCCCACCCGCACCGGCGTGGCAGCAGATTCGGCCGCTAAGAGAGTCCTCAAAAGCTCCACCCTCTTTCTGTCGGGCCGGTATATCCTGAGCCCACCAGAGAAAGGAGGTGGTCCAAATCAGTCATCAACGTTTTGGGACCCTGGAGGTGGCTGGCCGCTAGACGGCCTGCTGGACCACCTGGCGATTCCAAACCAGACACCGCC
>DATLUK010000104.1:0-2210 GCA_035533195.1 Acidimicrobiales bacterium
CGATAAGGCCGCCGCCGTTTACGCCGGGACTGAGCCTTTGACGTCGAAGGACGTGGCCGAGGCCGTGCGCTGGGTGGTATTCCAGCCGGCCCACGTCAACATCAACGTGGTGGAGATGATGCCGACGGATCAGAGTCCGGGGCCCCTCCAGGTCCACCGCCGGCCGTGAGCGCGCCGCGCCGCTCCGAGGGCCGATCTGACGGGGGCGACCGCAGCTCGCATAGGGCTGACCGGAGCTCGGACGAAGCCGACCGCTACGACGTGGTCATCCTCGGCGCCGGCTCCGGGGGTGAGCGCCTGGCCGGTCTCCTGGCCGAGGCCGGCAGTTCGGTGGCCGTGATCGAGGAGGCCCGGGTGGGAGGGGAATGCCCCTATGTGGCCTGCATGCCCAGCAAGGCCATGCTGCGGGCCGCTCACCTCCGCTCCGATCTGGTCAACCATGGCCACCGGGTTGGGGCCGTCGCCTCGGCTTATGACGGGGGCTCGGCCGCCGCAGCCTGGTCGGCGGCGGTGGCCTGGCGGGACCAGGTGGCCGAGGGCCGGGACGACTCCTCGACCGCTACCTCCCTGGTCGACTCGGGCGTAACGCTGGTGCGGGGGCATGGCCGGGTGGAGGGTCCGGGCCGGGTGAAGGTCGGCGCCCGGGTGCTGTCGGGCGACCACCTGGTCCTGGCCACCGGCAGCGAGGCGGTCATCCCGCTCATCGATGGTCTGGCCGATTCGGACTTCTGGACCAGCGAGAGCGCCCTCAGCTCCTCCGAGCTGCCCGAGTCCCTGGTCGTGCTGGGTGGCGGGCCCATCGGCTGTGAGCTGGCCCAGCTCTATGCCCGCTACGGGTCCCGGGTCACGCTGGTGGAATCGTCCGACTGCCTGGTGGACAAGGAGGAACCGGCCGTTTCCGGGGCCCTGGCCGACGCCCTGTCAAAAGACGGGGTGGAGCTGCGCCTGGGCCGCCAGGCCCGGTCGGTCAAGACCTGGGGCGACGGTCACGAGGTTTCGCTGGATGGCGGCCCGGGCGTCCGGGCCGCCCGACTCCTGGTGGCCACCGGCATGCGGCCCCGGACGGCCGGCATCGGTCTCGACACCCTGGGCCTGGCCGATGGCGAGGCGCTGGAGACCGATGACCACTGCCGGGTCGGGGGCCGGGATGACCTCTGGGCGGTGGGCGACGTGACCGGGGTGGCTCCGTATACCCACACGGCCAACTACCAGGCCAAGGTGGTGGCGGCCAACATCACCGGGGGCGGCGCGGTGGCCGACTACCGGGCCATCCCCCGCTGTGTGTTCACCGACCCGCCGTTGGCGTCAGTGGGGCTCAGCGTGGAGTCGGCGCGAGCCTCGGGCATCCGGGTCCGCTCCGAGACCATGGAGGTGGGCGAGACGGCGCGGGCCGTCAGCGAAGGACGCCGTTCGGGCGTCCTGGTGCTGGTGGCCGACACCGATCGGGACGTGCTGGTGGGCGCTTCTGCCATCGGGCCTTCCGCTGATGAGTGGATCGGGGAGGCGGTGCTGGCCATCCGGGCCGAGATACCGCTGTCGGTCCTGGCCGATGTGGTCCATCCTTTCCCCACCTTCAGCGAGGCCTACGGGCCGGCCCTGGCTCGACTGGCAGCAGACCAGCCCGACCGACGGCCCTAGGTCTGAAGAAACATCCCCTACGCCTCCTGACCTGCGCGCCTCAGCACCGTCCAGGTTCCCCAGCCGGCCTCCGAGGCCACACCCTCCCAGTCCCCCGGCAGAGCGGTCAGAACCTCATCGGCCGTCAGGTGGATCGGGGTGCGGTCTCCCAGGGTGTTCACCCAGATCACCGCGCCGGCCGGCCCGAGGACCCGGTCCACCTCCCCCGGGAAGAGGAAAGCGTTGACCAGGGCCACGGCCCCGGCGGCCCCGTTGCGCACCGGAAGGTTGGCGCTGTCGGCCTGAAGGCGCCCGGTCGAGTCCGTGGTCGCCCGAACCAGCATCTCGTAGGAGAGGTCGAGACCCATCACGCCGGCGAAGCGAGGCGCCAGCAGGACGGTGGCCGACCCCGTCCCGCACCCGACCTCGAGGCACCAGCCCGGCGGCATGGGCCCGCCCCGTTCGAGCGCGTCCCCGAGCACGAGGCGAAGGGCCTCGCCTCTCCCGCCGCCGTCGCGTTCGTCCCAGGTCGGGGCCAGGGAGTCGAACAGCTCGAGGACCTTGCCGGCCCGCTCGGGTGTCCAGCCGTCGGG
>DATLUK010000105.1:0-6609 GCA_035533195.1 Acidimicrobiales bacterium
GGGCGCCGGCCGGCACGCCCACGTGGGCGGAGACGCCCGAACCCGAGTTGCCGGTGAGGGTGGCCCCGGTCGAGGACACCGTCGTCGTGTCGAGCGGCGTGGCGTCCGAGCTGGAGGTTCCTGGAGGCGGAGGCGCCGGCGCGCCGGCATTGGCCAGCGTTCCGCCCGAGCCGATTCCAACCCCGCCGCCGCCGGTCGGGCCCAGAGGCAGCGCCGGACCGGCTCCGAGCGTGTTGACCGCCTGGACGTCGACCGCGGTGTTGGGGTTGACCGCCAAGGTGGTCGTGGTGTCGCTCGCCGAAACCGTCGCCAGCGCGGCGCCGGTCCCGCCATCCGTCAACGCGTACGCGATGATCGGGCTGCCGCCGTCATAGGCGGGCGGACTCCAGCCAACGACCAGGTGGCCGGCGGCGTTAGTCGTCCACGTCCCGTCAGTGGGTGCGCCGGGGACGGTTGGCGCCGGCGCGGTGTAGGTGGCGACCGTCTGCACGGAAACCGGCAGCCCGCCCCGGTCCACTTCGGCCACGATCTGGCGTGTGCCGGCGGGCCCGTCCGCCGGGCTGAACTGCACCGTTCCCGAGGTCGAGCTCGAGGTGCTGAGGGTCTGGGAAGCGACACCTGTGCCCTGCTCTCGGAGGATGACCTGGTCACCGGGTGAGTCAGAAGCTGTCCAGTTGAGGTCTTGCAGCACGCCCCCGGCGGACGAGACGGAGGCGGTCACCGAGGGAGTGGCGACCACCGACGCCTGCTGGCCCCCGGCCAGGGGCACCGATCCCGCGTCCGGCGACGTGGTCCAGGTACCCGGCGCCGGGGAGGCCACGATCATGTAGGTGGTCCCGGACACTCGATCCTCGAGGACGAAGACCTTTTGGTCGAGCAGGGTCCCGCTCGGCGTAGTCGACGGGATGTCGATCGAGGTGCCGTCCGGCCCGACCAGCTTGAACGACGCCAGACCGCCCTGCCCGGCGATGGCGAAGGCGGCCGCCTGCTGGTTGGCGCCGACAGTGAAAGTGGGGTTGTTGACGACGGTGAGGCCGCGGATGCCGTCGGGCCGGACAATGCGATGGGACGAGATATCGGTCACGCTGACCGACCCCACGTCGCAGCTTCCCCACCACTGGGGTAGCTGGCCCCACCGGTCGTGGACGCCTGCCTCGATGTCACCGAGGAAGGGCAGGTGGACGCCGGTGTCGGCGCACGCTTCCAGGCCGGCGTTGGAGAAGGCGAAGGAACCTTGGGGATTCCAGCCCAGTAGATGCAGCGTGGCCGTGGCCGTAGCGCCCCAGTCACTGGACCCATGGATGTAACCGTCCAGGGAGGCGGTAAACGAAGCGATGTCGCCGCACCCGTTGAAGGGCCACGGGAGGGGAGAGCACAGATGTGCAGTGAAGCTGAAGGACCCGTTGAACGAGACGGTGCCGTCTCCGGCAAGGTTCACGTCGGTCGAATCGAACGGGTGGTCCATGAGCGAGAGGTTGGCGCAGAGGTTGAGGTCACTGGTGCCGGAGAGGCTCTGCGCCGCGCTCGGGTAGCTGCAGGCCGGGCTGCCGCCCGAGCCATCAGGGGTGGCGACCATCGGTGCCAGGCCGGAGGCCGAGTAGCCGATCTGGGCGCTCCCCGTGATGGGTCCGGCGCCGATCGAGATTCCGCCGGTGATGGTCAGTGGATCGACCGATATCCCGATCTCGCCTCCCGTGAGGTCGACGCCCGGGGCCAGGGGGATATCGGTCACTATGCCGAGGCTGGCGTCGTGGAAGCCGCCGTTCTGGAAGTGGACCGAGCCGGTGACCTGGCCGGCCTGGGGGAACGGCAGTTGGAGGGCTATGCCCCCTCCGATCAGTCCGGTGCTGGAGTCGTAGTCCACCGTCAGGGTCTGGATGTTGAACACCCCGTCGAACTGGCCCCCGGTGAGGCCGAGATGGGCCTCGACCAGGCTTCCGGAGGCGTCGTAGGCGACGTGGACCACGATGGTCCCGAAGCTGCTGCCGCCTGGCCCGGTGAGGCCCGCCTGCCCGCCCCACTGCGTCCCGTCGAAGCTCGCCTGAACGTTGGAGAGCTCGATCACACCGGCGACCGACGCGCTGGGGACGTCGAGGCTGCCCGAGCTCAGGGCGCCGTCCACGTAGCTGAAGGCGAAGCTGTAGGGATTGCCCGAGGCGTCGGTAGCCGAGCCCGACCACTTGTCCGTGCCGGTCTGACTCCCGTCGTAGATGAGGGTGATGTCCGGTATCTGCAACAGCGTCCCCAGCGCCGGTGAGTGCAGCCGCACCGATCCCGACTGCACCACTCCGTAGGACACGTTCAGGTTTCCGCTCAGGCTGGCGATCCCCGAAGCGGCGGCGTCGGTGGTGAGCGACCAGCTGCCGCTGGAGTACTCGAAGTCGAGGTTGGAGACGCTCAGCACCCCGCCGAAGGACGCGTGCGGGACCTTGACAGAGCCGCTCTGCAATGTGCCGTTGGCGAAGTGGAAGTCGAAGCTGGAGGTGGCCCCGGAGGTGTCGGTCGCCTGTCCGCTCCAGTGCTCGTCCGACCCACCGGACTGGTAGTCGATCTCGACCTGATTCACTCCGACCAGGCCGGCCAGCGAGGTGGACGTCACCCTGATGGTCCCCGAACTGATGGTTCCTGCCGCGATTGTAAGCGATCCCGTTATCTGGGTCCCGTTGGGCCCGGAGAGGTTCCCGTCCACGTACCAGGACCCCGCGCTGGCGTTGTACTGCAGCGAGCAGCCGTCGCAGGTGATGAGCCCGCCGAGGGAGAGTCGGTTGAGGTTGATGGTGAGGCTGGAGGGGTCGATGCCGGCCGAGGTCGTCTGGAAGGTCGCCTGCGCCGTGCCTCCGCCGAGCATCCCCGGCAGCGAGATCTGTCCCGCGATCTCGAGCCCCCCGCTGCTGGGAGCAGTCCCTCCGGGTCCGCTCGAGCCGGGGGGCACGATGCTCCCTCCCGATCCGAGGGAGAAGCCGCCGATGTCAGCCGACGACAGGTCGATGGGGATGCTGCCCGCCGACAGCGTCCACTGGAACGAGCCCGAGTACACGGTGAAGGGCCCGACCTGGCCGATGCCTGGGACGTTGACCGCCGCCAGCTTGACCGTGACCGTGCCCGTGGCGGTGAGCGTGCCGGCGTTGGTGTCGAGCACCACGCTGCCCGAGGCAGGCACGTCCATTTCCAATCCGTTGACGGTGACCGTGCCTGTGGCGGTGTAGACCCCGTGGCCGTTGTTCGACCACGTTCCCTGGGTCGAGAAGGGCCCGAAGCTCGGACCCTGACCCGAAGGCGGGTTGGCCGAGGTGGGCGGCCCCTGGGCCGAAGGCGGCCCACTGACCGGAGTCACGACTCCCCCGCTCGAGGGGGGCGGAGGTGGTGCGGCCGTGTAGCTCACGTCGAGCGAGTTGCTGGTGCCCACCGGGTTGGACACCGTCACCGGGTACGAGCCGGGCGACTGGGAGGGGGCCATCACGATGATGCTCTGGTCGCCGAAGAAGTAGAAGCACCCGGTGTTCTGGGAGGCGGCGCAGGCCGACAGGGGCACCTGGCCGATTTCGACCTGGCTGGCTCCGGTGAAGCCGCTCCCGGTAAGGGTCAGGATCGGGTTGGGGCCCGGCATCCCCGACCACGAGGTCGAGATGAGCACCGGCGGACCGAACTCACCGGCCCAGGCGGCGGAGTCGTTGGGCCCGGGGTAGAGGAAGCAGTCCGCTGGCGTGGTGGCGGTCGGATCAGAAGGCGGACAGTCTCCGAAGTTAGGCGTGTCACCGTTCGGAGTCCGTACCACTACGTACTGGGCCAGCTGATCGCCAGGAACGAGGTTGGGGACCTCGGCCTGCACGCCAGACCCGGAGACCGTGACATTGGGGCTGGGGATGTTGCCGAAGAAGACCTGCGGCGTTCCCCCGCTGGTCAGCCCATCACCTGTGATCATGAGGTACGGGTTGGGGTCAGTACCCCGGGCTGCGCCCAGCGACGTAGAGGTGATGTCGGCGTTGGTGAAGCTGAGGGCGTTGGAAGCGCCGCCGAGACCGGTCGCAACGACCTGCACCGAGCCGGAAGTCTCCGGAACCTCTGTCTCAACCTCGGTGTCGCTGAGCACCCGGGTCGAGGAGGTCGGCGACGGAGTTGAGCCGAAGTCCACGACGCTCACCTGTGAGAGGTTCTGCCCGGTGAGTTCGACCTCGGGTCTCCCGTCCGGCTCGGTGCCGACCGCCTGCAGGGAGGTCAGCACGGGTGGATTGGGCAAGGTCACCGAGAAGGCGTTGGAAGGACCACCGGGCCCGAGCAGCACCACGTGGCTCACATCGGCTCCCGCCGGGAAGCCGATGGTGAGTTCGGTGGGGGAGAGCGGAGTTATGTAGTAGTTGGTGACACAGGGCAGGGGAGGTTGTCCCTGGGTGATCGGCAGCGGGAGGAGGCCGCCGGAGTTGTAGGGGCACGGTGTCGGCATCTCACCTGCAATGGGCGTGCCGTAAAGGACGTCGGTGATGCCCGACAGGTTCGAGCCGAAGGCGTAGAGCGTCCCGCTCCCGTCGCCGTTGAGCACCCCGCTCGACGTGGAGACCGAGGGAGCGCTCAGGTTCACTCCTTCGGAGTTCGACCACCCGCCGGGGCCGAATACGGTGATGTGGGTGAGATCGGCGCCCGGCGGCGCTGGGACGACGAAGTTGAATGGGTTGGTCGAGCTCTGGGCGCCCCAGGGGTTGTCGGACAGGTCGGAAGACTGGACGCCATACGAGCAAGTCTCCGCGGCGGGTTGAAGATTGCCGGTCGCGTCAACGGCGCACGCCAGCGGCGCCGCGGGCAGATCGATGGTCCCATAAGTGACGTCGGTGGCGTTGGCGAGGTTCTGCCCCCATAGCAGCACCTGGTGGGAGCCGTCCGAGTCGGTCCCGATGATCGACGCGCCCGACAGCGCCGGCTCGGCAGGGACGCCGGTGACGGCGAAGGTGTTGGAACGGCCCACCGGCGATATGACCATGACATGGGACAGGTCCGCCTGGGGAGGCGCGGTCGGCTCGAGCTCGGTGTCGCTGCCTGTGCCGGTCAGGCGGTCGCCTGACTGAACGGTGTACGAGCACGGGCCGGTAGCCGCGACAAGGGTCCCGGCGACCTCCGGACACGGGGCCGGCAGAGTGGTGGGGGAGTTGAGCTTGCCGTAGATGATGGTCTGAACGTCGGCGAGACCGCTGCCGTTGATGGTGATGGTATGCCCGCCGGTAGAGTCCGTGCCCGTGTAGAGGGCTGAGGTCACCGCCGGCGGCTTGCCTGCCAGCGAGCTCGTGGGCGCCGGTGGGGTGCCACCCGAGCCTGTGGTGCCGGCCGACCCCAGGGTGACCGTGATGTTGTACTGGCCCGTGTCGTCAGCGTTGTAGGAGTCGTTGACCAGGAACGACAGGAACCCGCAGATCGAGTCGGTCGCTGTGGTGCTGAACGAGGAGCCGACGAGGAACCAGCCACCCGACCCGGGCGTGCCCGCCTGGGCGATGAGCGCGCCGATGGGCGCAGTGCCCAGCGTCGCGCTGGGGTCGATCTTCTGCCCACAGGAGATGCCATTGAGGGTGCGGTTCCCGTTGGGATCGACGCTGGGCACACCGGCGCAGTTGCCTCCTTCGGTGCCGTATGTCGCCGCGCCAGTGCCCGTTACCGAGTAGGACTCCCCGGGGAGGACGAGGATGCCGGCGGAAACACCAGGCGGGCCGACCACGGCCGGGACCGGAAGGGTCACCGCTACCTGCACAATGAAGGATCCGGTGTTGTTCGAGTATGCCGAAGCGTCCTGTGTGATGGGGCCGTAGTCGTCGTTGTAGGCGAGGTGCATCTCTCCGGTCTGGCCCGCGCCAGAAGTGGTGGCCCCGGGCTCGTCGGTCCATTGCGAGCCGACTAGGAACCATGACCCGGTGCCGATCTGGCCCACCAGTGAGCCGATCGGGGCGCTGGGATCCAGGGCGTTGGGGTCGAGCTTGGGACCGCAGGAGGTGCCGTTAAGAGTCCGATTGCCATCAGGATCCGTCGAGGGGACTCCGCTGCAGTTGCCGCCTTCGTTCCCATAGGTGGCGGACCCGCTGGCGCTGATCGAGATCGAGTCGACCGGGCTGACCAGGACTCCCGTGTCCAGGCCCGGAGGCGCGGCATTTGCCTGCACCTGCAGTCCGGAGGACGCCGTGCCACCGGCACGGGCCGGTAGGACGACTCCCACCAACCCGCCCACCATGACAAGGACCAGCGCTGCCACCAAGTTGGCCCGCCAGCGAACGGGGTGTACTACTAGAGCAGCTGCTGATCCGTGCCGGAGCAGACGACTGCGCTCTCCGACGACGGCTGATACCCGCGGGCCAACCGAGACCTGGCCCGGGGTGGTTGGGCGCTCACTCATGTATTCCCGCCTCCTCGTCAGGCCGCCCGGCGAGGAACCCGACCAGCTCCTCGGCGCTGCGAACCACCGCCGTACTGCCGGTGCCCACGTGCTCGACCTCCCCCACCACCCGGCCGGCGGCCAACTCGGTGGGAAGGAGACGGAGCACGTATACCGACAGCACCGAGCCGGAGGGTACGGAGGGCGGATATCACGCCGGTATCACGGCGGAGGATGGGGCTATGGCCCGAACGGACCAGTCC
>DATLUK010000106.1:0-13581 GCA_035533195.1 Acidimicrobiales bacterium
GTCCACGAAGCTGCCGGTGCCCTCGGTGGCGGCGTAGTACTCCCACACGATGGGTCCGAGCCACTCGATCAGGCCCTGTTTGACCGCCACCGGACAGGGGGCGGCCCCGTGGATGACGTAGCGCAGGCTGGTGATGTCGTACTTGGCCCGGACGTCCTCCGGCAGGGACAGCAGCCTGTGGAACATGGTCGGGACCATGTGGGTGTGGGTGATGCGGTGCCGGTCGATGAGGCGCAGGGCCTCCTCGGCGTCCCACCGCTCCATCAGGACCACGCCCACGCCGAAAGCCAAGGGCCCGGCCAGGGAGAAGGCCAGGGGAGCGGCGTGGTAGAGCGGACCGGTGCAGAGATGCAGGTCATCACTGTCGGGCTGGTAGCCGCCCAGGTTGACCCCTGCTCCGGCTCCGGCCGCGGCCGCCGCCTGGGGCCGGTGCACGCCCTTGGGCCTCCCGGTCGTGCCTGAGGTGTAGAGCATGCTGCCCCCGGCCACCGGGTCATCGATGTCGGTGCCGGACTGTTCGTCCAGGGCGGCTTCATAACTTTCAAAGCTGTCGATGGCGCCGCCGACGGTCAGCCTGACCCGGCAGTCCGGCGCCCCCAGTGCCGCCGCCAGGGCGACATCGGCCAGATCGGCCGAGGCGACCATGGCCCGGGCCTCGCAGTCCGAAGCGATGTAGGCGGCTTCGTCTCCGGTCAGGTGCCAGTTGATCGGGGTCAGCCGGAAGCCGCCCCGCTGGCAACCGGCCACCACCTCGGCAAACTCGGCCCGGTTCCCGCAGATCAGGGCCACGGCATCGCCTGCGGTGAGCCCCCGCTGGCGCAGGGCCCGCACCAGCTGGTTGGCCCGGGCGTTGAGCTGGCGGAAGTTGCGGTCCCCCGTGGGGGCGATGATGGCTTGGCGCTTCGGCTGGTGGTCGGCGTACCAGGACAAGAGCATCCCGGTGGAGGCCAGCTGCTGGCGCCGCTCGATCTCCTCGGCGGCCGGATCGGATCCGGTGGTCGTCTCGCTCATGCCTTCTCCTTGGTGGTTCCGGCGCCGCCGGCGCCGCCCGCGCCGCGGCGCTGGGCTTCCATGTCCGGTTCCTTGGGCAGGCCAAGCACCCGCTCTCCCACGATGTTGCGCTGGACCTGGGCGGTGCCTCCCCAGATGGTCACCGAACGGGTGGACAGGAAGGTGCTCTGCCACGGGTCGGGCTGGTAGGAGGAGGCGTCAGCATCGGGGCGGTCGGTATCGGATGTGACCATCGAGTCGGCGCCGCGGATGTTCATGACGCTCTCGGCGAAGCGCTGGGCGTACTCGGACCAGAACATCTTGTTGATGGAAGCGGCCGGGCCCGGCTCCTTCTTGGCCACGACTTCGGAGAGGACCTTGAGGCCCTGGAAGCGCATGATCTCGCAGTGGGTGAAGGCCCAGGCCAACTGCTGTCGGACCAGAAGGTCCTGCTCCCGGCCGTACTTGCGGGTTAGTTCGACCGCATCCCAGAACTGCTTGGTGTACTGAACGTGCTGGGTGGTGGCGTTACCGCCTCGCTCGTTCCCCAAAGTGGTCATGGTGACCCGCCAACCGTTGTGGAGCCCGCCGATGACGTTGAACAGCGGGGCCCGGGCCTCGGTGATGAACGTCTCGGTGAACTGTGCCTGGCCCGTCATCTGCTTGATCGGCCGCAACTCGAAGCCGTTGGAGGCTCCGTCCTCCCGGAAAATCGGGGTGAGGACGTAGGAGATGCCCTTGTGCTTGGGCGCATCTGGGTCCGTGCGACACAGGCAGAACATCATGTTGGCGGTCTGGGATCCCGAGGTCCACACCTTCTGGCCGCTGATGACGACCTCTTCCCCGTCCACCACGCCGCGGGTCTTGAGCCCGGCCAGGTCGGATCCGGCGTCAGGTTCGGAGAATCCCTGGCAGTAGCGGTCGGTGCCGTCGATGATCCGGGGCAGGAAGTAGGCCTTCTGCTCATCGGTGCCCCAGACGATGATGGAGGGGCCGACCAGCCACTCGCCCATGCCTCGGGTCACCCTGGGCACCCCGGCCCGGGCGAACTCCTCGTTCATCACAGCTACTTCGACTCCACTCAGGCCCCGGCCGCCGAACTCCTTGGGCCAGGAGACACACATATAGCCGGCCTGGTGGAGCTTGGCGGTCCAGTCCTCCAGGCCCGGGACGTTTCCGAACGATGCCCGTTCGGCGTCGATGCCCACTATCGACTCGGGGCGGTTGGCCTCCAACCACTGGCGCAACTCGTCGCGGAATTTCTGGGCGGCTGGGCCCAGGTCGAGCTCGAGGCTCATTGGTCTCCTCCCGTTGTCGGGTTGCCCGTGGGGGCGAACATAGGTAGGTGGCGTCCGTCCGAGAGCGCCTCCCAGGCGATGGCCACCGGCATGCCCACGCTCACCTGATCGGGGTCACAGTCGATGACATTGGACATCATCCGGACGCCCTCATCCAGGTCGATGAGGGCCACCGTGTAAGGCCCCTCCAGGTTGGGGTTCTGGGGCTTGTGCTCGACGGTGAAGCTGTAGACCCGGCCCCGTCCGTTCGACTCCCTCCATTCCAGGGAGCTGCCCAGGCACACGGGGCAGACCTCCCGGGGGAAGAAGATGGCCTTCTGGCAGTCGGTGCACCACTGGACCAGGAACCTCTTGTCCCGCGTGGCATCCCAGAAGGCCAGGGTCGTGGGGCTGACCGGCGGCTCGAAGCGCCGGGGCTTGGGCTTGTCCTCACTGGTCTGGACAGTGGTCTGGCTCACAGGGTGGCCTCCGTTCCCATCACGATGGTCGACATGCACGACAGCACCATCCCGGAGCCGTGGGCCACGGCCACTTCGGCTCCGTCCACCTGCCTGGTTCCGCACTCACCCCGGAGCTGGCGGACGGCCTCGACCAGGAGGAACATGCCGTACATCCCGGGGTGGGTGTAGGAGAGGCCGCCGCCGTTGGTGTTCATAGGCAGGGATCCTCCCGGCGCCGTCCTGCCGTCCTGGACGAAGGGACCGCCTTCGCCCTTGGCGCAGAAGCCGAGATCCTCGAGGTGCAGCAGAGCGGTGATGGTGAAGCTGTCATAGCCCATCAACAGATCCACGTCACCGGGCTTGACTCCGGCCATGGCGAAGGCGTTGGCGCCCGAGATCGCTCCGGGTGTCACCGCCAGGTCGGGCATCTCGCTGATCATGGAGTGGTCGTGGCAGGTCCCTGCCCCGAGGACGAAGATGGGAGGGCGGGCGAGGTCACGGGCCCGCTCGGCACTCGTCATCACGAACGCTCCAGCCCCGTCGGTCACCAGACAGCAGTCCAGGAGGTGCAGGGGACTGCTCTGCATCGGGGAGGCCAGCACCTCTTCGATGGTCAGAGGCTCTTGGTAGCGGGCCTTGGGGTTCATGGTGGCCCACTGCCGAGTGCTCACCGCGATCTGGGCCAGCTGCTCGGACGTGGTTCCGTACTGGGACATGTGGCGGGTGGCGGCCATGGCGTAGGGGCCCATGGGCATACGCAGCCCGTAGGGCATCTCCCATTCCGCCATCGGGTTGGGCCCCATCATCATCCCGGGGCCGCCCCTGAAGCCTTCGCCCCGTTTGCGGTCGCTGCGAGGGGTCGAGGCGTACACACCGAGGACCACGTCACAAAGTCCGCTGGCGATGGCGGCGGCGGCGTGTTCGACATGGACCTCGTAGGAGGATCCGCCGGTGTTGGTCGAGTCGGTGAAGCGGGGGTGGATGCCGAGGTACTCGGCTAGGCCCATGGAGGACCCGGCGTGGCACACCCCGTCGACGTCGGCCAGGCTGAGGCCGGCGTCCTCCAGCGCCTCGGAGATCATCCTGGCCTCCAGAGCCCGTCCGCTCTGCTCCAGCTCCCCGGTAGGTGAGGCGTCGTCGGCCACCCCGACCAGGGCCGATGCTCCTCTGAGACTGCGCAAGTTTTCCCCCTCGTTGATGGTTGTCTCGTGTGTCGAACTTCAGGCCGGTAGGTCACCGGCCGGTGCTGTCAGGTCCCCTCAGCTCTCCGGAGGAGCCCCGAAGCTGTGCACCACCCGGCCCAGCAGGCTCTCCCAGGCCTGCTGCTCGGGCCGGGCCAATCCCGACCCCCGGTGCAGGAGCAGGCCCAGGCGCATGACCCGGACCAGGAACAGGACGGCGTCGATGTCCACGTCCTCGGCGACGGTGCCGTCAGCCTGGGCCGCCTCCACCAGACCCTGGACGGCGTCGCGCCAGCGGCCCTCGGCCTCGGCCAGGGCGGCGGCCACCTCCGGCTCGCGCCGGGACGTCACGTAGGTCTCCAGCAGCAGCGCCTCCCCGTCGCTCAACTCGGGACGGTGGATGGCGGCCATGCGGGCGATGAGGTCGGCCACCTTGGTCACCCCAGTGGCGCTGAAGCGCACCTGGGGAACCGACCGGGTGATGACCGCTTCCCTCAGTAACTGGTTCTTGGAGCGGAAGCGCCCATAGACGGCTCCGGTGGAGAGCCCGGCCTCCTGAACGATGTCCTGGATCCGGGTCCCGTCATACCCCTGGCGGGCGAATACCCGGGCGGCGGCATCCAGCAGGGTGTCGCGCAAGGGGTCGGCAGCGCTGGGTTGGTCCTGGGGTTCGATCTCGGTGGCCGGCATCTCGGAGAATATTTATTCGCGCCCGCGGCGGTCGTGGGATGCTTTGGACCTCACATCGTTAGGCTATCGAATAATTAGAGGGCTGAGAAATCCGGTCGGCCCCGCGGCCGACGCTCCCCGACTGCGGTTCAGGTCCCAGTGCCGGTCTTGGTGAGAGGCCGCGTGAGACGGCGCCGGGTGGGAGTCACCAGGGACTTGGGCTCCTCCTCCTCCTCCGCTTCACAGCCGGGGCAGGGCGCTGGGCGCACCAGGCGCTCCGGGCCCATGGCGGGGATGGCACCCGCCTCGTGGCCGTGGTTGTGCTCGGCCCAGGGATGGGCGCGGCGGCGCCCGAAGCGCTGCCCGGCCTCCAGCCAGAACCAGGTGGCCCAGCCGATGGGCACCAGGCCCCAGAAGCTCACGATCCGGTAGAGCAGGACCACAGCCAGGGCTTGACTGCCCGGGGTCCCGTAGGCCACCAACAGGGCGGCCATGCTGCCCTCGACCACGCCTAGGCCGCCCGGGGTGATGGGGAGGCTGGCCGATATCTGGGTCAGTGCATAAATGACCAGCAGGCCCCCCCAGGGGACGTGCACATGCAGGGCGATGATGCAGGCCAGGAGGCATGCGGCATTGGAGACCCAGTTGCCCAGGGCCAGCCCGAAGGCCTCCAGCCAGCCCACCGGGCCCGGCTTGACCGTCTGCAGCGACTGGTGGATGTTGCCTATCACCCGCCCGGTCGAGGCGGCGCCGGGGAGGTGGTCCCTGACCCAGGCCCAGATCGAAGCGATGGTCCGCCTGACCGCCCCGGAGCGGGCCGCGCCGAGGAAGCCCGCCCCGACCACCACCGGGATGGCAGCCAAGGCGGCGGCCAGCCAGCGCAGGTGGGCCACGGGACCGTGGGCGCCGGCCACCCAGGCCCCCACCGCCACCAGTACGAACAGGGCGAAGCTGGCCAGGGCCCCGGCCACCAGGATCACCCAGCCGGCCAGGACGCGGTCCGCTCCCCGCCGGCGAAGCTGGCCGAAGGCCCAGGTGGCGGCCCAGGCAGCGCCACCGGGGAGCGAGGTGCCCAGGGCGTTTCCGGCCAGAGTGATCTCCACCATCTCGCCCAGGCCGATGTTCACGCCGCCGGCTTGGAGCAACCAGCGCTGGAGCCGGGCGAAGACGACCATCGAGCCCGCTTCGAGAACGATCGCCAGAGTCAGGTAGGAGATCCGTAGCCGGTCGTACATCTCCAGGGCCTGGGTGACTTCGGTACGGCGAAGGTACGCCTCATACCCCGCCACTCCCAGCAGCACCACGGCCAGGGCGCGCTTGAGCCATGACCGCACGTCACCAGGCTATGCCCGCAGGCCAGTATTAGGGGTGAGACCGGCGCCGGCCGGGCGGGGAGGCATCCATGTCCGAAGCAATCGATACGGGTACTGAAGATCTACTGGCCGAGGTGGACGAAGGGGTGGCTGTGATCACCCTCAACCGACCCGACCGTCGCAATGCCTTCTCCGCCACCATGCTGCGGGCTCTGGGCCAGGTTCTGGCCCGGGCCGAGACGGACTCCGCCGTCGGGGCCCTCCTCCTGACCGGGGCCGGAGGAGCTTTTTCGGCCGGGGGCGACGTCAAGGGCTTTGCCGCTCGGGCTGGCGGTGGGGAAGGGGGGGCGCCCGCCGATGCCCCCGGCGCCGGCGGTCTCCTGGCCGGGTACGACCAGGCCGTTCACGCCCAGCGCCTCGACCAGCGCCGCACCAGCGCAAAGCTCTACGAGATGCCCAAGCCCACCCTGGCCGCACTTCCCGGGCCGGCGGCCGGAGCCGGCCTGGCCCTGGCCCTGGCTTGTGACCTGCGTATGGCGGCCAGCACTGCCTTTCTGACCACCGCCTTCGCCAACGTGGGGTTTTCCGGGGACTACGGCGGCACCTGGTTCATGAGGCGGCTGGTGGGGGAGGCCAAGACCAAGGAGATGTACTTCCTTTCCGAGCGGGTCGGCGCCGATGAGGCCGCCCGGCTGGGCCTGGTCAACTGGGTGGTGGCCCCGGACGAGCTCGAAACCAGGTCGCGGGAGCTGGCCCGGCGCCTGGCCGCCGGACCGACTGTGGCCTACCGGTACATGAAGGAGAACATCAACCGGGCGGCCCTGTGGGAACTGGGTGACTGCATGGACCTGGAGGTCACCCACCACATCCGTTGCTCGTTCACCGAGGACCACCGGGAGGCTTCCCGGGCCTTCGTGGAGAAACGGCCTCCTGTCTTCCACGGGAGGTGACCTCAGTCACAGGGAATCAATGAAGCTATAGGTTGACTATAACTTTCAATTCGTTAGAATAGCGGTCATGGCTATCACTCTCGAAGAGCGCATCGAGCGACTGTCCACCGTCTCCCTCAAGCGGGTGGTGGAACCCGATGAGGCTGTGCCCGGCGGGGTCGGACCGGGCCAGGTCCTGCCCACCGAACTACTCAGCATCGCCGGGCTCGATCTCGACCTCACCCCCGAGCAGCTGGTCCGCCTCTCCCGGGAGGAGGTGGCCTCCATCACCTCGGAGGGCATCCGCTTCGAGTCGGTCCTCACCGCCGGCTTCTCCATGGAGATCGTCCGCAAGGCTGACCTCACCGATCCCCGGGTCACCTACATCCTCCATGAGTTGGGCGAGGAGACCCGGCATTCGAGGCTCTTCGTCCGACTGCTCTCCCAGTTGGCCCCGCAGGCCAAGAACCCCCTCAACAAGCCCATCCTCAACCGCATCCAGAGCCTGGTCCTTCCCTTCCTCATGGGCATGCCGGCCTTCTTCTGCATCCTCGTGCTCACCGGTGAGGAAATCCCTGACCTGATGCAGAAGCTGGCCAGCGAGCATCCCGACACCGACCCCTTTGTGCGGGAGGTGAACAAGTACCACCGCCAGGAAGAGGCCCGTCACCTGGCCTTCGCCCGGCTGATCCTGCCCGAACTGTGGGAGAAGGCCGGCCGCTTCGAGCGCTTCATGATCCGGCGGGTGGCGCCTCTCATCGTGGGCGGGATGTTCGACTTGCTGGTCCATCCGGGGGTCTACGAGACGGTGGGGCTGCCGGGCTGGGAGACCTGGAGGAAGGCCAACCGCTCCCCCCAGCGGGTGGGTCTGCGCCACCGGGCCCTACGCCCCCTGCTGTCCGCCCTCATCGACGCCGGGGCTTTGAAGCCCGGCCGGATCCCCTCGGCCTGGCAGAAGTTGTGCGGGGTGGGAGCCAAAGGCGAGCCGGTAGCCGAGCGCCTGAACCCATCCGAGCCCGGGGCCCTGGATGCCGCCGTGGCGGTGGCCGTTCCGGCCGGCTAGTTAGCCTGGGTCGGACATGGCTCGACTGGTCACCTTCTCCGCCGCCTACGGCGCCGGCGGCAGCATCGTGGCGCCGGCCGTCGCCTCCGCCCTCGGCTTTCCCTTCCTGGACCGGGCCGTGCCCGTCGCCCGGTCGGCCGACGTCCGCCCAGACGCCGAGTCAGCCAGCGAGGAGGAGCGGACCGAAGGTTTCCTGACCCGGCTTCTGTCCAGCTTCGCCGCCGGGCCCGACGGAACCGCCGGGGTTGGGGCCGTGGTCCCCGGGAGCAGGGATGAGGAGGTCCGCCTCCAGGCCCAGGCCCGGGTGGGGGCCTTCGCCTCCGCCGACGGCGTCATTCTCGGTTGGGGTTCCTCGGTATTGGCCAAGCACGCCTTCCACGTCCGTCTGGACGGGCCCGAAGAGGCCCGGATCCGGCAGGCCACCTGGATAGGAGAGATAGACGAGGACACGGCGCGACGCCGGCGGGCGGACACCGACTCGGTCAGGGAGACGTACCTTCGCCGTCTGTACGGACGGGACTGGCGCGACCTCTCGCTCTACCACCTCGTCCTGGACAGCACGGCCCTGCCTCTGGAGGTCTGCGCCGATGTGGTGGTGGCCGCCGCCCGCGGCTTCTGGCGCCAAATACGCTGAACTGTCCTGTTGCCGCGGGGCGAGTTGATTTGGCTGACCCTGGTGACAGACTGGGGGGTGGGACGAGATGACAGCGAGCTACCCGACGGTTGGTCTCCCGACTGGACCCGTGCCTAGCGGACAGCGTGGCTCGAAATCAGACCGATGGCTGCGGAGCCTCAAGTTGGCCTGCGCCGTCACCGGAGCTGCGGCGGTCATGGTGCTCGGTGCACTCGTCCTCGCCACCCTGGACCCGCGCCTGGCCTCGTCATTCCGATCAAGCACCGCTGGGACTGTTCCCAATGCCGGACCCTCCCGCGGCACTGCGCCGGGCGCCGCGGGTCTCGCCTCAGGCGATGGTAGCGGCCCCGTGCTGTCCGGACTGGGGCCGTCTTCCGGATTGGCAGGTCAGAGCGTAACCCTGTCAGGAAAGGGCTTCTTCAGCCCCACCGGACAGGTCGTGGTCTACTTCGGGCCTCGGCCCGCCTCTACCGTTTGTCCCAGCCAAACCACCTGTCGGGCCTCGGTTCCACCTCGGCCTCCGGGCTCGCCGCGCACCGTGGCAGTAACAGTGACCACCGGGGCGGGGACATCCAACGGCATGGAGTTCAGCTACGTCCAATGACGGATGGTTGGCTCGTAGGGGAGCTCAGGCGAAGTGGAGTTGGTTGAGAGCCGACTGGAGAGAGTAGGCAAAGGCCTCGCTGGTGTAGGTCGCCCCCGAGACCCCGTCGATCTGCCAGGTCTGCATCGACAGAGCCTGACTGCACAGCATTGGGTCCGCCTGGGCGGCGTACTGGCCCGAGGTGGGTTCCGCCACCTGCAGCTTGGCGACGACGACATTGGTTATGCGAGTTCCGTTTACCGTCACACGGACGGCCAAATCCCCGTATCCGTATTGCTCCAACTTTCCCGTGGCGCTGCGCGGACCACTCGAGGCCGCAGTCGTCGGGCCGGACTGGCTCGCCACGGCCGGAGGCCTCGACGTGCTGGTGGTGGTCGTCTGTGGAGCACGGCCAGAACCGGCACTGGCCGGTCCCGCCGAGGCGCCGGCCAGAACCGCGGTGGACCCATGGGGATGAAGTCCGAGCACAACGGCCAACCCCACAGCGGTGGTGCCGAGGGCGATGACCGGCTTGAGCGGCCTGGGTTTAGGCATGTCTCCTCCAGGAAGGCGATCGGAAGGTCATCTCGATCACAGGGCGTAGGCCTCGTAGTGGAGTTGACCGGCTGGCATCCCGCTCGACCCCAACGTGGTGGACAGGTCATCGACGAATCCCTGCGGGCCGCAGACGAAGACGTCTCGGCCAAACAGATCGGGAATGAGCCGGAGCAGGGCCGTGCTATCCAAGGCGATCTCGTGGCGCCGGCCCACCACCTCGTGGAGCCGACCGCGGCGGTCTCTCACCAGCTGGGCGACTTCGGCGTGGAGGGCCAGGTCCTCCGCGGTCGAGGTGCGAAGCACCACAACGGGATCGGAACTACGCGGTAGGTCCTCCAGGAGACAGCGCAGGGCTGTGACCCCTATTCCGCCGGCAATCAAGGCCACCTTGCGCTGTGTGCGTGCCTCCCGGGTAAAGGCCCCGTAAGGACCTTCGAAGGCGACCCTTGTCCCCGGGCGGAGACTGGCAAGGGCTCGAGAGTGATCTCCGACGTCCTTGACTGTCAGGCGCAGAGTCCGCGGCTGTGGGAGCCTCGACAGCGAGTAGGGATGCGCCTGCCACCATAGGCCAGGAGTCAGAAACCGCCACTCGAAGAACTGACCGCCCCTGACTTGCAGGCGCTCGAGCTTCTGGCCCCGACAGATTATGGATACGACGCCGGGGGCCTCGCGGCGTACTTCGACGACCGTGAGGCGGTGCCGGAGACTGCGGAATATGGGCAGGCCGAAGCGATAGGTGATGACGACACCCGCCGTCCCGGCCCAGAGCACCGACCACATCAGTCGGGCCAGGGGATGGCCGACGAAGGATGGCCCAAGCACGATGACGTGAGCGAAGGAGATGGCAAGGGCCAGGTACATGTACAGATGGATGAGCCACCAGGTCTCGCGGCGCAGTCTGCTGCGGATGGCGCGCAGCGACACAAGACCGATCACCAGCATGAGGGCTAGGCCGACGGTGGCGGTGATCATTCCTGGATAGGAGCCTAGGAGGGTGCCGACCTCATGGAGCAAGCCACTGTGGGCAGCCTCGGCATATCCGATGGTGATGAACACGGCATGGGCCGCCAACAGCGCAATGGGCCACGGAGCGAGGCGCCGGTGCCAGCGGAGCAGACCGTCTTGGCCCATCACCCTCTCGACCAGCGGGATCCGACTGATCAGCAGCACCATCAGCAGGGCCAGATACGCACCGATCATCCCCGTCAGGCTTCCTATGAAGCTGGCCGGCCCGCCGGCTTGGGCCAGCTGCGTACGGGTCTCATTGGTCAACACCGACCCGATGGTCGCCCCCAGGCCGAGACCGCCCAAGCCGACGGCGATATTCGGCATCCAGAGCCTCAAGCGGGCTGGCAGATCCCGGCCGCCACGCCGCCTCACGTCCCGGACCGGTGCGCCTTTCCCGAAGGCAACGCCGATCGTGGACGACTGCACCGGACCAGTGTGCGCACGGCCACCTTACGGACTGATTAACGAGGCTGGGGCCCACCCGCAGGGATGAGATGGGACACCCGCGATGCTTCAGCGGGTGAAGCGCACGATCCTGTGGGCCCCGGCCGGGATGAAGACGGCATGAACCTCCTGGCCCACCTCTACCGCGGCGGGATCGACGCCGATGATGTTGGTGAGGACCCGCGGTCCCTCTTCCAACTCGACGTAGGCGATGACATAAGGGGCCGCATCCCGCCATGGGCCCTGGGCCCGATGCACCACCGTGCGGGCGTAGATCGTCCCCCGACCGCTGGCCTGGAACCACTCGACATCCCGTCCGGAGCACTCCGAACAGAACTGGCGCGGATACCAGATGACCGTGCCGCAGTTGGTGCACTTGGGCAGGACCAGGCGACCTTCCGCTGTGCCGGCCCAGAAGGGGGCGTCTTCGGTGTTCGGGTACGGCTCCGGGGCCGGCAGCCCGCCGGCTTCGGCGGTGGTGGTCATGAGTCCTCCTGTCCGAGGATGAGGGTGGCGCTGCCCATACGTGTCCCGAGGGACCCGCCCGTGCCGTGGGCCAGGGCGATCTGGCAGTCGGGCACCTGCACCTTCGGATGGGCCTCGCCCCGCAGCTGGCGCACGGCTTCGATGACCTTGGTGATCCCGCCCCGGTTGGTGGGGTGGTTGTTGCACAGTCCGCCGCCGTCGGTGTTGAAGGGAAGCTTGCCCCCGGGAGAGACCAGGGCCCCGTCGGAGACGAACTCGCCGCCTTTGCCCTTCTCACAGAAGCCCAGGTCTTCCAGGGTCATGAGCACGGTGATGGTGAAGGAGTCGTAGATGGAGGCGTAGTCGATGTCGGCGTGGCTGACCCCGGCCTCGCTGAAGGCTCGGGGCCCCGACCAGACGGCGCCGCTGTGGGTGAGGTCTATTCGTCCGTTGTTGGTGTGCTTCGGGGCCTCACCGTGGCCGAGCACCTTGACCTTAGGCCCGGACAGCTGACTGGCGATCTCGGGGGCCACCACCACCAGGGCGCCGCCCCCGTCGGTCACCACGCAGCAGTCCATCCGTCGCAGCGGGCTGGAGACCATGGGGGAGTCGAGGACCTCTTCAACCGTGACGACCTTGCGGAGGAAGGCGTTTGGGTTGTACTGGGCGTGGAGGCTGGCGGCCACCTTGATCTCGGCCAGCTGCTCACTGGTGGTGCCGAACTCGTACATATGTCGGGAGGCGGCCAGGGCGTAGCCGCCCACCGCCCCCGGGATTCCCCACTGGCCCTCGAAATTGGACTCTGGGGCGGTCCCCATCCGCCCGGCCCCGCCCGGCCCCTGGCCGCCCGTGCGGGGTTTGCCTCCCAGAGTTATGAGAGCGACGGTGCATTTGCCCATGGCGATGGCCGAGGCGGCGTGGCCGACGTGGGCCACGTAGGTCGACCCGCCCATCTCGGTGCTGTCGACATAGGAGCAGGAAAGGCCCATGTAGTCGGCCATCGACAGCGGGCCGAAGCCCGGAGCGTCACCGGCGCAGAAGTAGCCGTCCACGTCGGCGAAGCTCAGCCCGGCATCAGCCAGCGCCCCCGCCGCCGACTCGGCGTGTATCTGGGCGGTGGTCTTGTCCGGGAGCTCTCGGCCCGGGTGCTCGAAGATTCCGGCCATGTAGGCCTTACCGCGGATGCTCAAAGGATCCCCCGATGGTCCCGTTGGTGTGGTGGCCGACCGTAGCGGCTCGGGACCGTAGGGTGACCGGGTGAGACTGGCCAATCTGGACGGAAGAGCCACCGTCGTCACCCGAGCGGGGGCCATCGACGTGGAGCGAGGTTCGGACGGCCGCTTCGGGCCCGACCTGACCTCCGCCTATGAGCGCTGGGCCGAGGTGGCCGCGACCGAATGGGACATTGGCACCGCCAAGGCTCTGCCCGACCCCTTGCCCGCCGGCCGGCTCGGACCGCCCTCGCCCAATCCCAGACAGGTCTTCGCTATCGGCCTCAACTATCGGGACCACGTGGAGGAGACCGGCTCCCAGCTTCCCCCGGAGCCGGCGGTGTTCACCAAGTTCCAGAGCTCGCTGGCCGGGCCCTTCGCCACCGTCTCCCTGCCCAGCGCCAACGTCGACTGGGAGGTGGAGCTGGTGGTGGTCATCGGCCGGGGCGGCCGGGGCATCAGCGAGGAGGACGCCTGGTCGGTGGTGGCCGGCCTGACCGTGGGTCAGGACCTTTCCGAGCGGGTCGTCCAGCGGGCGGCCGGGACCCACTTCTCCCTGGGCAAGTCCTTCCCCGGCTTCGCCCCCACCGGCCCCTGGTTGGTGACCGCCGATGAGCTGGATGACCCGGATGACCTGCGCCTCACGTGCTCGGTGGACGGTGAGGTCCGCCAGGACGGACGCACCTCGGGCATGGTCTTCGGCGTACCGAGCCTCATAGCCAAGCTGTCGGCGGTGGTGACCCTCTGGCCCGGGGACATCATCTTCACCGGCACCCCGGCCGGAGTCGGAATGGG
>DATLUK010000107.1:0-9572 GCA_035533195.1 Acidimicrobiales bacterium
GCCGGCTCACACAGCCGGTCGAAGATCTCCTCTTCGCCCGTGGTGAACAGTTCGGGTAGGACCCGGTTGACGATGATGGAGGCCAGATCGACCGTCGTCTCCTTGGCCACCCGGCCGGCCAGGTCGATGGTTTCCGACACCGGCATCTCCTCCGGGGTGGCCACGATGCACAGCCCGGTGAGGGCCGGGTCGGAGAGGATGTCGAGCATCCAGCCCGTCTGCTGGCGGACCAGGCCCACCTGGACCAGCTCGTTGATGCCCTGGGGAGCCGACAGCTGGCCCACGATGTGGCCGGTGGCGCTGGCGTCGGCCACCACCAGGTCGTAGTGGCCCTCCCGGACCTCCCAGCACAGCTTGCCCACCGTCAGTATCTCCTTGACCCCGGGGGCGGCCGTGGCCACGAAGTCGAAGGCCCTGGCCAGCGGGCCGATGCGTCCGGCCACCGGGATACGCAGGTTGAGCTTGAGGTACTCCCGCAAGGACTCCTCGGTGTTCATTGACATGGCCCACAGCCCGGGCTGGACCTCCCGCGGGGTGAAGCCGGTGGGCGAGCACTCGTAGGAGGCGGCCAGGTCCCCCTTGGGATCGACTTCGCAGACCAGGGTCCGCTTACCGTGCTGGGTGGCGAGCAGGGCCAGGGCGGCGGCCACCGTGGTCTTACCCACTCCGCCCTTGCCACTGACGAAGATCAGCCGGCGGTCGAGCAGGTCGGTCACCGGGAGCGTTGGTCCTGAGTCGGGCGGGGCGGCCTCAGGGGGCGCCGAATCCGACCCGTCGGTCCTCCCCCGGGGCGCCGATCTCGACGTAGGCCACCTTGGCCGAGGGCAAACAGACCTTGCGGCCCCGGCGGTCCTCCAGCCACAACACGCCGTCGAGCTTGGAGAGGGCCTGGTCGATGGACTTGGAGAGGGCGGCCCGATCGGTGTCGTCGGCCAACTCGACCTCGATCTCCCGAGGCGCCTGGGTGACACCGACGCGAACAACGACCACAGCTGCTCCTTCCGAGGCGAGGGTGCATGGTACGTCCGCCTGACACACCCGCACGTCAGACTGTCTAGGTGAGCTTCTCCCCTTCGGAGCGGGCCCGGACCTGGGCATCGACCATGGCGGGCCACGTCTCCCCCTCCGGGGTGGACGACCCCGCCGCGACCGTCGGTATCCGCCTGGCCCATTCCGACTCCCCCGGGCCAGGGGCGGGCCGGCTGGGCCCACCGCCCGGCGGGCCGGGACCGGCGGGGGGAGCCGGCTGGCCCATCGGGCGCCAGGCCCGGGAGGAGATGGAGGCGGCCCTGTTGGCCGAGGGGGCGACCCGGGCCAAGGGGGCGGGGGACCGGACCCGGGCCGAGGAGCCCGATCCGCTACGCACCTGCTTCGAGCGGGACAGGGACCGGATATTGCATTCGACGGCGTTTCGCCGTCTGGCCGGTAAGACCCAGGTCTTCGTCTTCCCCGATGATCATCAGCGCACCCGCCTCACCCACGCCCTGGAGGTGGCCCAGGTGGCCGGGGCGGTGGCTCGGGCCACGGGCCTCAACCAGGCCCTGACCGAGGCCATCGCCCTGGGCCACGACTGCGGCCACGGCCCCGGCGGCCATGCCAGCGAGGACGCCCTGGGCCCCTACGTGGAGGGGGGCTTCGACCATGCCGTCTGGGGCGCCGACGCCGTGCTCGTCCCGCTCAACCTCACCTCCCAGGTACTCGACGGGATCCGGAACCACAGCTGGAGCCGTCCCGCCCCATCGACCCCGGAGGGCGAGGTGGTCTCCTGGGCCGACCGCTGCGCCTACACCGCCCACGACCTCGAAGATGCCCAGCAGGCCGGCATCGTGACCGCCGACATGCTCCCCCCGGTGGTGACGGAGCGGGCCGGGCGCACCCGTTCCCGCCAGCTACGGGCCTTCATCACCGACATGGTCGAAACCATTATCCGGACCGGGGTGGTGGGCATGTCCGAGGAGATGGCCGAGGCCCTGGCCGAATTGCGGACCTTCGATTACGAGCAGATCTATCTGCGGCCAGCGTCCCAGGCCCAGGCCGCCGCCGTCATCGACGTGCTGCGGGCGCTGGTCGAGCACTACGCCGATCGGCCCCACCTGCTGGCCGGGCCGTCCGGGCCGGCCGGGGTGGGACGCCCCCCCGAGACAGCAGAGGCCGGCCACCCGCCGTCCGGACCGGCCGACCTGACCGCCGGCAGCCCGGAGGCCCTGCACCGGGCGGTGGCCTATGTCGGCGGGATGACCGACCGGTTCGCTTTCAGGTCAGCGGTGGCCCTTCTGGACTGGGACCCGGCCAAGCTGCCCCGGGGTGTCGACTCGCCCCGTTGAGAGCCGAGGACCTCGGCCCGTTCGATCTCCTCCAGCCAGGCCGGGGCGTGGCGACGGGCCCAGGCCCGGCTGACCCGGCCGTTGATGCTGGCGCGCAGGGAGTCGAGATGGGTGAAGGCGAAGGCGATATGGCCCGCCACCACCACGAAGATGGCGGTGGCCAGCAGGTCATGGACGAAAGTCGCCCCGGTGCGCCAGGAGTCGGGGAATGGGGAGAACCACTTCATGATCGAGCCGGTGGCCAGCATGACCACCACCGATCCCCCCACAAAGGCGGCGTTCAGCTTCTGGCCGGCGTTGAACTTGCCCACCCTGGCCCGCAGACGACGGGCGGATGACGCCAGCCAGTCGAAGTCGTCCCTGGTCCAGCGGTTGAAGCGGGACAGGTCGTCTCGAAAGTTCCGGCCCCACGGTCCGGCCAGGGCGAGGAGCAGGGGCACCGGGAGGGCGACGCCGGCCCACACATGGATCTCGACCAGCAGATGGCGCCGGCCGAACACACCGGCCAGGGAGCCGATGTAGAGCGGGATGGCGGTCAACATCACCAGACCGAACAGGCCGGCGTTCACCCAGTGCACCACCCGCTCGACCCGGTCGAAGCGCTCGAGGTCTCCGGAGTCGGCCGGTTCAGCTGACGGGGACGTCATGCCGGCCGTTCGATGCGCCCACCCAGGCGTCCACGTCGTAGCCCCGCTGCTCCCAGTAACCGGGCTCCACGCCGTTGACCAGCTTGATGGCCCCGAGCCACTTGGCCGACTTGTAGCCGTACATGGGCGCCACGTAGAGGCGAACGGGACCGCCGTGGGCGGTGGACACCGGTCCGCCCTCGAACCCGTAGGCCACCATCACATCGGGACGTCTGGCCTGGGACAGGGTCAGGCTCTCGGTGTAGACACCGTCGAAGGAATCGAAAGCCAGGGCGCCAGCCCCCGGCGCCACGCCGGCGGCGTCGAGCAGGTGGGAAAGAAGGACTCCTTCCCAGCGCACATTGGGCACCCTCCAGCCGGTCACGCACTGGAAGTCGCGGACCAGGGTGGTGCGAGGCATGGCCTTGAGGTCAGCCAGGGTGAGATCGAGAGACTGGTTCACCAGGCCGGTCACCTTGAGCCGGTAGGCGTCATCGGTCACGCTCGGGAACCCGTCGGTCACGGTGTAGATGCGGAAGGTGTCCGACCCGGGGATCAGGCCCGACAGGCCCCCCGATGCGGACGTCACCGGCTGGAGCACCCGGCCCAGGGCGGACTGCACCTTGGCCCCGGCGAGGATCCCGACCGCACCCAACCCGGCCATGCCCAGGAACACCCGCCGTCCCACTGGCGTACCCGGTCGCATCACCTCAACGGTACGTCCCCAGGCCCTCGGACAGATGGCGGCGTCCGGGCGCGGGCGGCCAGGACCGGCTCAGTTGACCTTGAGCTCCGAGCGGTAGATGCGGGCCGGGCCCATCTGCTCGATCCGCTCCGCCACGGCGGCAAAGGCGCAGGCTGCCTCCCCGTCGGGGTCCGAGACGGTGACCGGCACCCCGGAGTCGCCCCCCTCCCGAACCGAGGGCACCAGGGGGATCTGGCCCAGCAGGGGAACGTTCAGGTCATCGGCCAGGGACTGGCCGCCTCCGGAACCGAACAGCTCGTAGCGCTTGGCATCGTCACCGGTGAACCACGACATGTTTTCGATCACGCCCCGCAGGGGCAGCTTGAGCTTGCGGGCCATGAAGGCGGTCTTCTGGGCCACCCGCTGGGCGGCGGCCTGAGGAGTGGTGACCACGAAGAACTCACACCGGGGCAGGAACTGGGCCATGGACAGCGCCACGTCCCCCGTGCCCGGAGGCATGTCCACCAGGAGGTAGTCGGGCTCGCCCCAGGCCACGTCAACCAGGAACTGCTCCAGGGCCTTGTGCAACATCGGTCCCCGCCACATGACGGGCTGGTCCTCACCGACGAAAAAGCCGATGGATACCACGCTGACCCCGTAGGCCTCCGGCGGGATGATCTGCTCGGACTCGACCTCGGGGGCCTCGGTCAGGCCCAGCATGCGGGGGATCGAGTAGCCGTACACATCGGCATCCAGGATCCCGACCTTGTGACCCCGGGCGGTGAGGGTGACGGCCAGGTTGACCGTCACCGAGGACTTGCCCACTCCCCCCTTGCCCGAGGAAATGCCGAGTACCCGGGTCCTGGTGCCCGGGGTCATGAACTGATTGACCCGGCCGGCGGGGCCGGCGGGCTGGAGTGGACTGCTCAAGGGGTTCCCATCCCGTTTCGGTCTCAGGGGATTTCCCCTACGGGCATAGGTAGAATACCCGGGTGGCCGAGCCCCTGAGCGACGAGGACTTCACCGCCGCGGTGGCGGCGGTTACCTCCGCCTTCGGGGACCCGACCCGGCGCGACATCTATCTCCACACCCGCTCCGCCGACGGGGTGACGGCCACCGAAGTGGCCGAGCGCTTCGAGTTGCATCCCAACGTCGCCCGCCACCACCTGGACAAGCTGGCTGCCGGCGGTTACGTGGACGTGTGCCTGGACCGCCCCGGCGCCAGTGGTGCGGGCCGACCCTCCAAGCGCTACCGGGCCGCCGCCCGCCAGACCGGCCTGGAACTGCAGGTGCGCAGCGAGGACCTCATGATCCGCCTGCTGGGCCGCGCCCTGGCCCTGGTACCGGCTGAGGAAGCCGAGTCCATGGCCGAGGAGGTGGGCGAGGAGTACGGACGAGTCCTGGCCGCCCACATGGCGCCAGGCGACGGTCAGCGCTCGCTGCGCTCGGCCCTGCACGCCGTGGCCGACGCCCTTACCGCCCATGGCTTCTCAGCCCGGGCCGAGTCCCGGGCCGGCTCCATCGCCATCGTTTCGGACCTTTGCCCCTTCGGGGACACGGCCGTGCAGAACCCGGTCATCTGCGCCGTGGACCGGGGCATGGTGCGCGGGATGCTGGCCGGCCTCTACGGGGACACGGCGCCGATGACCCAGTCCAGCCGGGCGCAGGGCGACACCGCCTGCGTCACGGTCATCTGATCCGGGCCCGATCCCGCCGGTCGTCAGGCCGGCGCCGCCGATGAGCCGGCACTACCTCGACCACGCCTCCACCAGCCCGCTGCGGCCCGAAGCCCGCCGGGCGATGCTGGAGGCACTGGACGGGCCGGCCGGGGACCCGTCCCGGGTGCATGAGGAGGCCCGGGTGGTCCGAGCAGCTCTGGAGGACGCCAGGCAGGCGGTGGCCGAGCTGGCCGGGACCGGGACGGGCCAGGTCATCTTCACCAGCGGCGCCACCGAAGCCATCAACGCCGCCGTCTGGGGAGCGGCCCGCCGCCAGCCCGGAGCCATCCTCTGCGCCGGGGTCGAACATTCGGCCGTCCGGGAGGCTTCCGCCCGCCAGGCCCCCGTGGTGGACATCGAGGTGGATGGCAAAGGCCGAATCAGTCCCGACGCCGTCGAGTCCGCCGGCCGCCGGGCCATCGATGACCACGGCGCCGTCGCCCTAGTGCACTGCCAATGGGCCAACCACGAGGTGGGAACCCTCCAGCCGCTGGCCGAGGTGACCGAGGCCGGCCACCGCCTCGGCGCCCTGGTCCACGTCGATGCCGCCGCCGCCTTCGGCCACCAACCCCAGGCGGTGTCCGACCTGGGGGCCGATCTGGTGTCGGTCAGCTCCCACAAGCTGGGAGGCCCGGTCGGGGCCGGGGCCCTGCTCGTGCGCCGGGGACTGCGTCTGGAGCCGTTCCTGGTCGGCGGCAGCCAGGAGCGGGCCCGCCGGGGCGGCCTGGAGAACCTGGCTGCCCTGGCCGGCTTCGGCGCCGCCGCCGCTTATCTGAGCGCCGAGGGGGTGCTGGCGGAGGAGGCGACCCGGGCCCGGGAGCTGACCGATCGGGTGGCGGAACTCTGTGGGACCCTGCCCGACGTGGACCGCTACGGGGATCCCGACCAGCGGGTGGCCCACGTCATCTGTGTGGGCGTGCGCGGCGTGGAAGCCGAGGCGGTGGTCATCGGCCTGGACCAGGCCGGGGTAGCCGTGCACTCGGGCTCGGCCTGTTCCTCCGAGATCCTCGAACCCTCGGCCGTCCTGGCCGCTATGGGAGTGGACGCCGACCGATCGGTGCGGGTGTCGGTGGGATGGTCCACCGCGGCCGAGGACATCTCCGCGCTGGAGAGCGCCCTGCCCGAGGTGGTGGCGCGCCTGCGCCGGCTGGGCCAGGGGGCCTGACCTCAGGGAGAGGCGGTTCCGCTGGAGGGTGACGGGGACGAGGATTGGGCCGCCTCCGCCTTGGCCCGGGCCAGGACCGGCTCCACGGCCTTGACGTCCCGGGCCGGCGGGTGCAGGGCCAAATAGGCCTGGAACTCGGAGACGGCGCCGGCCGGATCATGGGCTTCATCGAGAAGCATGACCCCGAGGAAGTAGCGGGCATCGGGGTACTGCGGGTCGGCCGCCACGGCCGCCTCCTCAGCCACTATTCCCTGGGCCACCAGCTTGGTGTTGGCCTGTGCATCCCCGGCCTGCCGGAGCAACCAGCCGGAGTAGGCCAGGGCCTCGGGCTGGTTGGGCTCGACATGCAGGACGGCCTGGAACAGCTCCAGGCCGGTCACGTCGTCTCCGGTAGCAATGGCCCGCTGGGCCGCCAAGAGCTCCTGGGCAGGCGCCAGCGGCACGCTGCCGGACGCCGTTTGTCCCACCTGGCGGGAGCTGGTGGATCCGTAGACCAACAGGCCAGTGCCGATCCCGAGCAGGACCAGCCCAGCGGCCACCACCACGCCCCGGCGGCGGACCAGCCTCCGGCGCAAGGGGGACCGCTCGGCGCCAGGGCCGGCGAGGTCGGCAGTGTCGGCGCCGGCGTCCAGTCTCACCGCCATGTCGGTCGTGTCGGTCGTGTCGGGAGCGGCGGCGCCGGGGGCGGCGGGCTCCCCGTCCAGGCTCTGGAGGCGGCGCAGCACCCGGCCGGCCCGGGCCGTATAGCTGTCGTTGAGAGCGGCGAAGTCGGCCTCCTCGATCTCACCCGCCTCCCGCTCCGACTGAAGGTCGCGGATGGAACGAAGGAGGTAGTCGCGCTCAACCTCCAGATCCTGACGCTCGGCGGGTCCGGGGTCGGAGCCGGGGTCGGTGGTCACGGTCGGGGCCTTAGGGCCTCTTCCACCAGGGCCCGGTCGGCTTCATCGGGTAAGAGGGGCATCGCCCGCCACCGCCGCAGGGCCAGGACCGCCCCGGCCAGGCCCAGGACACCGAGGGCGCCCGGCAGGAGCCAGACCAGTCCGCTCATGCCGTGAGTGGAGGGGCGCAGGATGATGTCGGACCCGTAGAGACCGACCAGATAGGACTCGATCTGGGCCTTGGACTGACCGTGGGTCAGGTCGGTGCGGATGAGGGAGCGCACGGCCAGGGCGGCCTGGGAGTTGGACTCCGCCGCGGTGAGATCCTCACAGGACGGACAACGCACTTCTGACGCGATGGCGGCGGTGCGCTGGGCCAGGGACGGGGACGAAGACGGGTGGGAGGTGCCCACCCACAGCCCGGCCGACACCACCAGGGCCAGGAGGATCCAAGGCCCCCATGCGCGCAGGGCCTTCACTGCCCGGCCCTCAAGGTGCGGGCCATCACGCCATCCAGATAGGAGATCTCCGAAATGGTGACCGAACCCAGGACCTTGGCCACCACCGTGCCGTCCGGGCTGACCAGATAGGACTCCGGGGGGCCCCGGACCCCGAAGCTTAGGGCTATCGACCCGTTGGGATCGGCCAGGGCCGGCCAGTGGCTGCCCGTCGAGGCCAGGAAGGCGGCCGCCGAGGCGGAAGAGTCGTCATAGGTGACGCCCAGGAGGTCGATGCGGTGGGACAGGGCGACCAGCGAAGCCGCTTCGACGTGACAGGGCCCGCACCAGCTGGCGAAGAAGTTGACCAGCACAAAATGGCCCCTCATCGACGCCAGGCTGACGCTGCCGCCAGTCAGCCCCGGACCGGCCACGGCCGGGGCCGGCTTGCCCAGCAGGGGGCTGTCGACCTGATTACTCGCCGCCGGCGGCCGGGTGGCCAGGACGACCACGAAGGCGATGAGCAGGCCCCCGGCCACCAGCGCGCCGGCCAGGACGCCCCGGCGCCTCACCGCTCGACGGAGGCGGCCCCGACCAGCTCGGCGGCGGAGGCGCCAACCGGTGCCGAGGAACGTCGCTCCGGATCGGGCTCCGGCTCCGGAGGCGACCGCCGGCGTCGGCGACGGCCCTCGGGCAGCGCGGCCAGCGCCGTACCACCGACCACGATCCCCCCGCCGATCCAGAGCCACATGACCAGGGGCTGCACCACCACTCCGATGACGGCCGGGGCCCCCACCTGACTAGGGCCGACGTCGATGGTCAGGTAGAGATCCTCATGGGGACCGGAAACGACCGCCGGGGTTCCGACCCCCTCGGACAGGGAGCTGTACTGGCTGATCTCCGGCCCCACCACCCGTCCGCCGTCCACCCGGATGAGTCCCTGGATGGCCGTGCGGTTGGGATAGGTCAGGTTCCGGGATCCGAGGTAGGTGATGGTGCGCCCGTCGAAGCGGGTGGACTGGCCCACGGCCAGGCGGATCTCCCCCCGTTGCCCGTAGCCGACGGCGCCGGCAAAGGCCACCGCCACCACGGCCACGCCGATGTGCACGATCATCCCGCCGCTGGAACGCCCGGTCAGGCCCAGCCAGCCCCGGGTGCGCACGTTCAGATAGAGCTGGCGCAGAGCCGAGCCGGCGGCAAAGGCGGCCAACGTGAAGGTGGCCAGCTCCCCTATCCCGCGTAGCCCGGCCAGGGCAGCGCCGAGGAGGGTGAGGCCGGCCATCCAGGCGGGCCACAGGAGCCGGGACCGCATCTGGGCGGCGTTGGTCTTACGCCACGGCAGCACTGCCCCAACTCCCATGAGGAACAGCAGGCACAACACGATGGGCAGGCCCATGCGGTCGAAGTACGGAGCCCCCACCGCCACGACGGATCCGTTGACCGCCTGTTCGAGCAGCGGGAACACCGTGCCGAGCAGGACAACGAAGGCGAACAGACCAAGCAGGAAGTTGTTGAGGAGGAAGGCGCCCTCCCGCGACACGGGTGAGTCGATGCTGCCCGGAGCCCGGAGCCGGTCTCCCCGCCAGCCGATGAGGCCAACGCCGACGGCCACCACCAACCCGAAGAAGCCGAGGATGATCGGGCCGATATTGGACTCGGTGAAGGAGTGCACCGACTCGAGCACGCCGGAGCGGGTGAGGAAGGTGCCGAGGATCGTGAGGCTGAACGTCGCCACCAGG
>DATLUK010000108.1:0-5913 GCA_035533195.1 Acidimicrobiales bacterium
TGTTGTCATTGGTGACCAGGTTGGCCATGAGATCCCGACCCAGGAAGACGAAGAGGAAGGCGGCGCAGGCGCCCACCAGTCCCTGGATCAGCCCCTCCAGCATGAACGGGACCCGGATGAACCAGTTGGCCGCCCCCACCAACTTCATGACCGCCACCTCCCGGCGGCGGGCGAAGATGGCCATGCGGATGGTGTTGAGAATGAGGGCGATAGCCGAGATGACCATGACCGCCCCCATCAGGATGAAGATGACCTGGGCGATGTGGGCCGCTTTAGCCAGGGAGTTGACCGTCTGCTTTTCGTAATTGACCTTGTACACCCCGGGATAGCTGGAGAAACGCTGGTAGAGGAGATCATCCGCCTGGGAGTTCTGCGGCTCGACCTTGAAGGAGGGCGGCAGCACCGAAGCGGTCACGTTCTGCAACATCACCGGTTGGTTGGCGAAGAGCCTCTTGAATTCGGCCAGAGCACAGTTCTGGTTGCAGTAGCGGAAGGACTTGACCTGGGTCGTGGTGCCCAGGGCCTGGGCCTGACCGCTTTCCAGACTGGCCAGCGATCTCGAGACCGAAGCCGTCTCTCCCGGGCTGGCCGCCGGCTTCATGAAGATCTGCACCTCCTGCACGCCGCTCTGCACCGCGACGGTGGCCTCGGCCACGCCTTGGCGGACGAGCAGGGTGAAGCCCACCAGCATGAGAGAGATGGCCACGGTCAGCACCGCCGCCGTGGTCATGAGCAGGTTGCGCCGGAGGTTGGCGACGGTCTCGCGGGCTACGTAGTCGACAGAGAGGGCCATCGGATCAGTTGGCGGCTATGCCGTAGACACCGCGGGCCTGGTCGCGCACCACCGTGCCCCGGTCCAGCTCGATCACCCGCCGGCGCATCGAATCCACTATGCCCACGTCGTGGGTGGCCATGACCACGGTCGTGCCGGTGCGGTTGATGCGGTCGAGCAGGCGCATGATGCCCACCGTGGTGTTGGGATCGAGGTTTCCGGTCGGCTCATCGGCCAGCAGAATCAGCGGCCGGTTGACGAAGGCCCGGGCGATGGCCACCCGTTGCTGCTCACCGCCGGACAATTCGGTGGGCAGGTTGTCCACCTTCTGGGACAGCCCGACCAGATCGAGGATCTGCGGCACCTGGGAGGAGATGACGTGGCGGGGCCGGCCGATGACCTCCAGGGCGAAAGCCACATTCTCATACACGTTCTTGTTGGGCAGCAGGCGGAAGTCCTGGAAGATGCAACCGATGTTGCGCCGGAGGAACGGCACCTTCCACGGGCTGAGCGAACAGATGTCCTTGCCGGCCACCCAGATACGGCCCTGCTCGGGTCGCTCCTCCCGCAGCAGCAGGCGCAGGAAAGTCGACTTGCCCGAACCCGAGGGTCCGACCAGGAACACGAACTCACCTTTGGCCATCTCCACCGACACATCACGGAGGGCAACGGTCGAGCCCTTGTAGGACTTGGTGACGTTTTCGAGCTTGATCATCCGGCCCTCCCACGGGCCGCAACCGACCACCTCACGGTAGTCGAAGGTAGCCGCGGAGCGTCCCTGGCCACTACTACTCGCCCGCAGCCCGGCGCCAGCGGAGGAAAGCCTCCATGAACTCGTCCATGTCCCCGTCCAGCACACCCTCGACGTTGCCGACCTCGTGGCCCGTCCTCTCGTCCTTGACCTTCTGGTAGGGGGCCAGCACGTAGCCCCGGATGAAGCTGCCCGCCCGGGATACCTGGCTCTGGGGACCGGAGATGGCGTCGAGTTCGGCCCGGCGCTCCTGGCGCTGCCTCTCCGCCAGCTTGGCGGCCAGGATCTGCATGGCCTTGGCCTTGTTCTGGAACTGGCTGCGCTCGTTCTGGCACGAGGTGACGATGCCCGTCGGCAGGTGGGTGATACGCACCGCCGAGTCGGTCACGTTGACGTGCTGACCACCGGCCCCGGACGAGCGGTAGGTGTCTATGCGCAGCTCTTTCTCATCGATCTTCACTTCCTCGGACAGATCTTCGAGGAACGGCACCACGTCGAGGGCGGCGTAGGACGTCTGGCGCCGGGCCTGGGAATCGAAGGGGCTGATGCGGTAGAGCCGGTGTACGCCGCGCTCGGCGCTGAGCAGGCCGTAGGCGTAGCGGCCTCGGATGATGACGGTGGCGGAGAGGATGCCCGCCTCCTGGCCCTCGGTGACTTCATCGACCTCGCTGGCGAAGCCCCGGCGCTCGGCCCAGCGCAGGTACATACGCAGCATCATCTCCGCCCAGTCTTGGGCGTCGGTGCCGCCCTCTCCGGCGTGGATCTCGCAGACGGCGTCGAGCTCATCGTGCTCCCCGCTGAACAGGGAGCGGACCTCCAGGCTGTCCAGGGACTTCTCCAGCTCTTTGATCATGCCGGTCAACTCGGCCTCGACCGAATCGTCCTGCTCCTCCCGGGCCAGGTCATAGAGGGTCACGGCGTCCTCCAGACGAGACTCCAGCGCTTCTAGGGCGGAGATGTCGTCGCTGACCCTTCCGTATTCGGAGGTCACCGACCGCGCCGTGTCCGGGTCGTCCCAGAGATCAGGTCGGGCCACCTCGGGCTCCAGGGCGTCGCGGCGCCGGCGCAGGCCGTCCAGGTCGAGGTAGGCGCCGGCCTCGTCCATGCGGCGGCGGAGCGCGCTCAACTCCGGTGTCAGGTCCTGCATCGTCACCCCGGCGCGGCTCAGCGGCCGTGGCAGTGCTTGAACTTGCGTCCGCTGCCGCACCAGCACTGCTCGTTGCGGCCCAACTTGGCCTGGGGCCCGCCGGCCTGGCCGCCCACCGGGGCCCGGTTCTGGCTCGGCGCGCCCGGTAGCTGACCGGCCTCGGTCGGACTGGATCCGCGTCCGGCCACGCCGACCGGGGCCGGAGCCACCGGCGGGCGCAGCGGCCTCGGCGGCTGGGCCGGGGAAACCGGGCTGGCGGGCGCCGGAGGCTGTGCCGAGGGGGCGGGGGCCGGCGTCTGCGGGACCGGGGCGGCGTCGGCGGGGGCGGGGGCGGGCGTAACGGGGGCCGGCGCCGAGTCGGCCACCGAAGCCGGTGCAGCGGTCGGCTCTGAACCATTGCCCCCGGCCTCGGGCCGGAAGGCTGCTTCCACCGCCGCCGGCGCGCCCTGAGCCGCTTCCATGACCCCCTGGATGCCGTGGACCGGATTGTCATCGGGCGCCTGATAGCTGAGGGCTCCCAGGTCGGGCTCGGGGGCGGCCTGGACGTTGAGCTCGGCGTGCATCACGTAGCTCAGGTAGTCCTCATCGATGCCGTCGAGCAGGCGGCCGAAGTACTCGAAGCCCTCCCGCTGCCACTCCACCAGCGGGTCCTTCTGACCCATGGCCCGCAGGTTGATGCCCTCCCGCAGATAGTCCATCTCGCCCAGGTGCTCGCGCCAGCGGACGTCGATGATCTGCAGCATGATGTCGCGCTCGAGCTCCCTCATGGTCTCGGCGCCCCCCGGGAGGCCGGCTTCTTTTTCCTCGTAGTAGGCGAGGGCCTCGGCCAGCAGGCTCTCGTAGATCTGGTCCGAATCAGTGGCCTCGGCCAACTCCTCCACGGCAAACTTGGTCGGATAGATCAGGGCCGTCTCCGTCAGCAGCAGCCCGAGGTCCCAGTCCTCGGAGTACTCGCTGGGACAGGCCGACTGCACCAGGGCATCGAGGGTCCCCTCCAGGATCTCCACGGTGCGCTCCCGCAGATCCTCACCGTCGATGACCTGCATGCGCCGGGCGTAGATCACCTTCCGCTGCTCGTTCATCACCTCGTCGTATTTGAGGACGTCCTTGCGGATCTCGGCATTGCGGGCCTCGACGGTCCCCTGGGCCCGCTCGATGGCCTTGGTCACCATGCGGGCCTCGATGGGGGCGTCATCGGGCAGGGCCCGTCCCATCACCCAACTCATGGCCCCCGTGGCGAAGAGCCGCATGAGCTCGTCCTCCAGGGAAAGGAAGAAGCGGCTCTCCCCCGGGTCGCCCTGGCGGCCGGAACGGCCTCGGAGCTGATTATCGATGCGCCGGCTCTCGTGGCGCTCGCTGCCCAGTACGTAGAGCCCGCCCAGCTGGCGGATCTCATCGCCCTCGGCCCGGCATCGGGCCACCAGCTCCGGCAGGAGAGCGGCCCGCTTGGCCTGGGCCTCCTCGCTGTCCGGGTCGAGCCCGGCAGCCATCACCTCTTGGTCGGCCAGGCCCTCGGGGTTGCCCCCCAGGAGGATGTCGACGCCTCGCCCGGCCATGTTGGTGGCCACCGTGACCCCGTGCAGGCGACCGGCCTGGGCGACCACCGTCGCCTCCCGGGCGTGCTGCTTGGCGTTTAGGACGGTATGGGGGATGCCCTGCTTGTCCAACAGGCGCGAGAGGTGCTCGGAACGCTCCACCGAAGCCGTGCCCACCAGGATGGGCTGGCCCTTTTCGAAACGCTCGAGGATGTCGGCGACGATGGCGGCAAACTTGGCGTCCTCGGACTTGTAGATGAGGTCGGGCTCGTCCCGTCGGACCATGGGCTGGTTGGTGGGGATGGGCACCACCGAGAGGTTGTAGGTGTTGGCGAACTCGGAGGCCTCGGTCTCGGCTGTACCGGTCATGCCGGCCAACTTCTTGTACATGCGGAAGTAGTTCTGCAGGGTGATGGTCGCCCAGGTGTGGTTCTCCTCCCGGATGCGGACCCGCTCTTTGGCCTCGACCGCCTGGTGCAGACCGTCGGACCAGCGTCGGCCCTCCAGGATGCGGCCGGTGAACTCGTCAACGATCTTCACTTCCCCGTCGGCGACTATGTAGTCCTTGTCCCGCTTGTAGAGCTCTTTGGCCTGCAGCGCCTTCTGCAGCTGGTGCACGGCATCGGATGCGACCTGGTCGTAGAGATTGGACAGGCCCAACTGGCGCTCGACCTTTTCGATGCCCTCCTCGGTGGGCACCACCGTCCTCTTCTCCTCGTCCACCTCGTAATCGGCCTCGCGGACCAGAGTGCGCACGATGCTGGCGAACTGGTAGTAGAGCTGGGCCGACTGGGCCGAGGGGCCGCTGATGATGAGCGGCGTGCGGGCCTCATCGATGAGGATCGAGTCCACCTCATCCACGATGGCGAAGGCATGGCCGCGCTGGGCCATGGCTTCCTTGGACCGGGCCATATTGTCCCGCAGGTAGTCGAAGCCGAACTCCGTGTTGGTGCCGTAGGTGACATCGGCGGCGTAGGCCTGGCGCTTCGACTCCGGGTCGGAAATCTCTGGTACGACCAGGCCCACCGTTAGGCCCAGCCAGCGGTAGATACGACCCATCCACTCGGCGTGGAAGCGGGCCAGGTAGTCGTTGACGGTGACCACATGCACGCCCTGGCCACCGAGGGCATTGAGGTACACCGGGAGGGTGGAGACCAGGGTCTTGCCCTCACCGGTCTTCATCTCGGCTATCCAGCCGAAGTGCAGGGCCATCCCGCCCATCAGCTGGACGTCGAAGGGGCGCTGGCCGATTACCCGCCTGGCCGCCTCCCGGGTCACGGCAAAGGCCTCGACCATCAGGTCATCGAGGGTCTCACCCTCCTCCAGGCGCCGACGGAAGTCCACCGTCTTGTGCTGGAGCTCCTGATCGGACAGCGCCTCCATCTCCGACTCCAGCTCGTTGATGAGCGGGACGAGGCCTTGAAGACGCCTGACCTTCTTGCCCTCACCGGCGCGGAGGACCTTTTCGAAGACACTCATGGAACGGCCATGCTACCGGCGAAAGCCCTGAAATCGTCCCAACCGCGCCTGCCCCAGGGAACCGGAGCAGCCCCGGACCGGGGGCGGACCGGGGGCCTTCAGGCCTGGTCGGTGTCGATCAGGCGTTCCCGGACGGCGTACATGACCGCCTGCATCCGGGAGTGCAGGTGCAGCTTCTCCAGGATGTTCCGGACGTGGTTCTTGACCGTGTTCTCGGAGATGAACAGCT
>DATLUK010000109.1:0-4974 GCA_035533195.1 Acidimicrobiales bacterium
CCGGATGATGGAACCGGCAGACATGATGGTCTCAAACACCATTGCCCGAGAGGGCGTGCGGGTTCGAATCCCGCTCCGGGCACTGAACCCCGCCGTTAGACTCGCCTGACGATGTCGTCGAAGTCACTGGTGGAGCGCCGCCTGATAGATGTGCATGCCCGCCTGAAGGAGGCCAGGGCCGAGTTGGGTGTTCTCAACCAGCAGCTGGCCGTCCTGGCCGACGCCGCTGACGAGGCCCGCATCCGCTCGCTGGTCTCGGAAACGCCGGGTGCCGACCGGGAGCACCGGGACGCGCGGCGCCACGCCGAGGCCATGGCCCGCAGCCGGGCGGCGGTCGAGTCGACCATCGCCGAGCTGGAGTCGGCCCAGGACAAGCTGTTGGAGCGGCTGCCATGAGCAGCTCGTCCGGAGGTAAAAGATGAGCAAGTCGTCCGGAGGACGAAGATGAGTACAGCCGAAACTGCCGAGTCCGAGCCCACCGGCACGGGCGTGCGGGTGGTGATAGCCGAGGACGAGGCCATCATCCGTCTCGACCTCAAGGAGATCCTCGAGGAGGAGGGCTACCAAGTAGTCGGGGAGACCGGGCGCGGTGACGAGGCCGTCGAGTTGGTGCGCCAGCACCGCCCCGACCTGGCCATCCTCGACATCAAGATGCCGGGCAAGGACGGCCTGGAGGCGGCTCGGGAGATCACCAGCGAGCGTTTGGCCGGCGTGCTCATCCTCACCGCGTTCAGCCAGCGCAACCTGATCGAGGAGGCCCGGGACGCCGGCGTGGTGTCCTATCTGGTCAAGCCCTTCCAGAAGGCAGAGCTGGTGCCGGCTCTGGAGGTGGCCCTGGCCCGACACGCCGAGATACGGGCCCTGGAGGACGAGAACCGCTCCCTGGCCGACCAGCTGGAGACCCGCCGCTTCCTTGATCGGGCCAAGGGCAAGCTGATGGACGACTTCGACATGAAGGAGAACGACGCCTTCGGCTTCATCCGCAGCGCGGCCATGCGCCAGCGCATCACCCTGCGGGCGGCGTCGGAGCAGGTGCTGGAGGGCGCTCTCCTCCCGTAGCGGCCGTACCATGGCCGGAGTGCGCCGGCTCATGGTCCTGGATGGCAACTCCCTCGCCTATCGGGCCTTTTTCGCCCTGCCCACCGACATGGCCACCGCCTCGGGCCAGGTCACCAACGCCGTCTTCGGCTTCACCTCCATGTTGGTGAACCTCCTGCGCGACCACCAGCCCGACGGGGTGGCGGTTGCCTTCGACCGGCCCGAGCCGACCTTCCGCCACCAGATGGTCGATGACTACAAGGCCGGTCGGGCCGAGACGCCCGACATCCTGCGCCAGCAGATGGGACTGGTCCGCCAGCTGGTCGAGACCCTCCAGATCCCCATGCTGGAGCTGGCCGGCTACGAGGCGGACGACATCATCGCCACCCTGGCCACCCGGGCCCGGGACGAGGGCATCGAGGTCATCGTGGTCACCGGGGACCGCGACGTCTACCAGTTGGTGGAAGACCCCCTGGTCAAGGTGCTCTACAACCGCCGGGGCGTATCCGACTACGTCCTCTATGACGAGGCCGGGATCAAAGAGCGCATCGGAGTGGAACCCCGGCTCTATCCGCAGTACGCCGCCCTGCGCGGCGATCCGTCGGACAACATCGCCGGCGTCCCCGGGGTGGGGGAGAAGACGGCGGCCAAGTTGCTCAACGACTACGGCAGCCTCGACGGCGTCTTCGCCAACCTGGAGAAGTGCACGCCCAAGCTGCGCCAGAGCCTGGGCGACAGTGAACAGATGGTGCGGAGGAACGTGTTGCTGACTCCGCTGGTGCGCGATGTTTCCCTCGATGTCGTCATCGAGGAACTCCGCATGGGGGATTGGGACCGGGACGCCACCCGCCAGCTGTTCAACTTCCTGGAGTTCCGCACCCTCTGGGACCGCCTGATCGAAGCGGTCGGGGACAGCTCGGCAGTGGCGTCCGGCCCCATGCCGACGGTCGAGGCCGCCGTCTCCCGACCCGAGGATCCCCACGTGGCCGTGGCCGACATCGAGGAGCTGGGCGCCCACCCTGCCCTGGCCGTGGAGGCGGCGTGGGAAGGGGCCCCGGCCCGCTCCCTGCTCACCGGCCTGGCCCTCACCGCCGCCACGGATCAGCCGGCGGCGTCGGGCGACGTGCTGTGGCTGTCAAATGAAATGCTGGCCCACCCCTCGGTGCGGGAGGCCCTGGGGGCGCTCCTGCGCACCCGGCCGGTCATTGCCCACCGGGCCAAGGAGCTCATGCGCGGCCTCATGGAGATGGGGATCGAGGTGGGGGCTCTGGCCATGGACACCGCCGTCGGCTCCTATCTGCTCGATCCGGCCGACACCCAGTACCTGTTGGAGGACATCACCCTCCGCTACGCCCAGATGGAGGTCGCTCCTCCCGGTGCGGCTCCGGCCGGCCAGCTGGATCTGGATGGGGACGGGATCGACCCGGCCGAGTCCGCCGCCGTGCGAGCCGTGGCCGTGGCCGCCGTGGCTGTGCCGTTGAGCGTCGCCCTCGACGCCCAGGGCCTGCGCCTGCTCCACGATGAGATCGAGACGCCCCTGGTCCGGGTCCTGGCCCGCATGGAGGTGGTCGGGGTGCGGGTCGACGCCGACTACCTGCGGGAGCTGAGCACCGGGCTCAACGAGGCGTGCCAGCGCCTGGAGGCCTCCATCCAAGACCTGGCGGGTGAGTCCTTCAACGTCAACTCCACCCCCCAGCTGCGCACCGTCCTGTTCGAAAAACTGGGCCTCACTCCCCTCAAGCGCACCAAAACCGGATTCTCCACCGACGCCCAGTCCCTGGAGCGCCTCCGCGGCCAGCACCCCATCATCGACACCCTCCTGCAGTACCGCGAGGTGGAGAAGCTGCGCTCGACCTACGGGGAGGGCCTGCTCAACGAGGTCGGTCCCGACGGGCGCATCCACGCCACCTTCAACCAGACGGTGGCCCGCACCGGCCGGCTCTCCTCCGACCAGCCCAACCTGCACAACATCCCGGTGCGCAGCGAGGAGGGCCGGCGCTTCCGGCGGGCCTTCATCCCCTCCGACGGCTTCCGCTTCCTGGTGGCCGACTACAACCAGATCGAGCTGCGGGTCATCGCCCACCTATCCCAGGACCCGGGCCTGGTGGCCGCTTTCACCGAGGGCCTGGACATCCACCGGGCCACGGCGGCGCGCATCTTCAAGGTGGACCCGGAGAAGGTGGACATCGGCCAGCGCTCCAAGGCCAAGATGGTCTCCTACGGACTGGCCTACGGGATGGAGGCCTTCGGCCTGGCCCAGCGCCTGGGCGTCCCCGTGTCGGAAGCGACCGTGATCCTCGACGCCTACTTCGAGGGCTTCCCGTCGGTGCGGAGCTACATGGACGCCACCGTGGCCGAGGCCCGGAAGAAGGGCTACACCGAGACCATCTTCGGGCGCCGGCGTCAAATCCCCGAGCTGGCGTCGGGCAACCCCCGAATACGCCAGGCCGGGGAGCGCCAGGCCATGAACGCCGGCATCCAGGGCCTGGCCGCCGACATCTTCAAGGTGGCCCTGGTCCGCCTGGACAAGGGCCTGGAGTCGGCCGGCATGCGCACCCGGCTCATCCTCCAGGTCCACGATGAGGTCATCCTCGAAGTTCCTCCCGAGGAGGAGGAAGAGGCGGCCAAGCTCACCGTCGAGGCCATGACCAACGCCGCCGACCTGACCGTTCCACTGGTGGCCGACGTCAGCTGGGGCACCAGCTGGGCCGACGCCAAAGGGTGAGCGTCTACCGGGACCTGGCCGCCTATACCGGCGCCAGTTACCTGCGTTACTCGTTCACCAAGGGGACCGAGCAGGAGGTCGCCTTCCTGATCGAGGCCCTCGGCCTGGCCCCGGGCATGAGGGTCCTCGACGCCGGCTGCGGACCGGGCCGCCACTCCCTGGCCCTGGCCCGCCGTGGCCTACAGGTCTGCGGTATCGACCTGGCCCTGCCCTTCCTCGAGGTGGCCCGGGACACCGGGACCGCCGACTCGGCCCCTGCCGACGCTCCGGCGCCGGCGGGCGAGGGCGGCGGGCCAGCGCCGAGGGCGGCCGCTTTCCTCCAGGGCGACGTGCGCCGGCTGCCGGTGCGGCCCGGTTCCTTTGACGCCGTGATCTGCCTGTGCCAGGGGGGCTTCGGCCTGCTGGGCGGGACCGGGGACGAGGGGGTCGCCCTCGGGGAGCTGGCCCGGGCCCTGCGCCCCGGGGGCAGGCTGGCCCTGACCGCCTTCTCGTCCTGGTACGCCGTCAAGTGGCTGGCCGAAGGGGAGACCTTCGATGCCGAAACGGCCGTCCTGCATGAAACAGCCCGGATACGGGACCGCACGGGTGAGGAGGAGGCCGAGTTCGCTCTGGCGCATACCTGTTTCACGCCCCGGGAGCTGGGTCTGATGGCCACCGCCGCCGGCCTGCGGGTCGAGTCTCTCTGGTCGGTGGAGCCCGGCCGCTACGAGGCCCGGATCCCCGAGGTGGACCGGCCCGAGTGGCTGATGGTGGCAGTGGTAACCTGACGGGCTTTCTGTCCGCCTACCGAAATTTAAGGTTCCCTACCCCCTATGTCCGATCCCACGACCACCTCAGAGCTCCCCGACGGCGCCGGCACGGCCACCGCCACCATGCCCGACCCCGCCGCCTATGTCCCCCGGGAGATCGTGAGCGATGACCTCGACGGGATGAGCTTCGAGGACGCCATCTCCGCCACCATCGTGGAGTTCGATGACGGGGACATCGTCAAGGGCATCGTGGTCAAGGTGGACAAGGACGAGGTCCTCCTCGACATCGGCTTCAAGTCCGAGGGCGTGATCCCGAGCCGGGAGCTCTCCATCCGCCACGACGTCGATCCCTCCGAGGTGGTCACCCTGGGCGAGGAGATCGAGGCCCTGGTCCTCCAGAAGGAGGACAAGGAGGGTCGCCTGGTCCTGTCCAAGAAGCGGGCCCAGTACGAGCGGGCCTGG
>DATLUK010000110.1:0-3041 GCA_035533195.1 Acidimicrobiales bacterium
CGTATCGGTCAGCCGACTCGGGGCGCCCCGAGAGCAGGGCGACACCCTGGGCGGTGCGGGCCTCGCGCGCCTGGGCGTGGCAGTCGGCCAACTCGATGGCCACCGACGGCGGGGCCGGCTCGGCCCGAGCGGAGGCGGCCAGGGCCTCCAGGGCCTCGATGGGCATCCCCGCCAGGGTTGGCGCCTCTACCTGACCCAGAGCCAGGGACGCCCGTTCCCACCAGGCCCGGGCATCGGCGCGGTTACCCGAGGGCCGCGGTCCCAGAGCTTCGGTGGGGTCATCCCAGGCGAAGGCCTCCCGGTAGCCGGCCACGGTTCCGACCCGGGCCGACCAGGTGTCAGCGTCGTCCTTGGGGCGGGGGCCCAGGTCCCTCGCCCAGGCGGGGTGATCCCGGGCGACCCGCTCGGCCAGCACCGCCGCCCGCGCGTCCATGGCGCCGGACAGTTGGGCGAGGGTGTCATCGAGGTCCGAGCCGTAGGACGGGCAGAGCTCTGCGAAAGTACTGCCGAGCACCAGGCGGGCCGAGGCCTCCTTGCCCCGCAGGCGCCAGTGCAGCACGGCGGCGATGTCATTGGCGTTCTCCAGGCCCCGGATCCCCGCCGCCTCGGCCAGGGCGGCGCCGGCGTCGATGCCCGCCGCCTCGATGTTGCGCAGGCGGGCGGCCAGGGAGGCCCAGGCGTCAGAGTCGACCATGGCCCGGGCCACCGACGGGTCCTGGACCCGCGAGAGAGTGTCCGTCCACCGGTCCCGGCCGGCCTCGGCCAACAGATCAACCCAGACCGGGAACAGGCTGGCCAGGCTGACGGCCCGCTGCGCCTCGTACTCTTCCGTGGCCAGAGCCGAGCGCTGTGTCGGATCGTCCTCCCGCTCCAGGATGCCCGCCAGCACGGCCAGGGGATCCTGGAGGGGACCGTCCCGGTCGGCGCCTTCTGGCCGGGCGCAAACGACATAGGCGTGGTTGGCCATCCTCCCCCGGGTCAGGGCCACGTACAGCCCGGCCCGGGAGGTGCCCGAACTGACCAGCGCGTGGGTCACGTCGGCCGTCGCGCCTTGGGCGGCGTGAACCGTCCCGGCATAGGCCAAGTGTGTGCTCTGCGCCAGGTAGTCACTCTCCAGCTCCACCCGGTCCCCGGTGAGCTGGCCGTCGACATCGAGGCGGGCGGCGGAGATCCCGCCGTCGTGAACGGAGATCACCTCCCAGCGGTCCCGGTTGGCCACCCACGAGCCCGCTGCCGTGGCGTTGGTGCGGTCGTTGAGCCGGGAGACGATCCGGTCGCCGCGCCCGGCCCGGTTGCCGTCGGCCAGGGCGACAGTCAGCATGTCGTCCACTCTCCCGGCGCTGACCAGGGCGTCGTGGAACCGCCCGGATAGCACGGCGGCGGCTTCGTTGGAATCCGCCAGGACGAAGACCCCGAGCCCCCGGGCCCAGTCGGCCAGGGCCGCGTCGAGCACGGCGGTCTCCATCTCCTCGGCGGCGCCCCCGATGATCCTCGAGCGCAGCTCGTAGTCCTCCAACACTCGGACATCACCGGCCCGCAGGCGCAGGCTGGCGCCCGCCTCCCATGCAGCCTGGAAACGACGCACCTCGCTCAGCTCGGTGGCGCCCACGGTCTCCACCAGGTGGCGGAACAGCCCCGACGCCTCGGGGGCCTCGAGCTGGTGATGATCCCCCATCAACACCAACTTGGCCCCGGCCCCGGTGGTGAGGGCCACCACCTCGTCGAGCACGGAACGCGAAGCCATGGCCGCCTCATCGAGTATCAACAGGTCCCCGCTGGATATCCCGAACTCGTAGCGCCAAGCGGGGTCGGCCTTCTCCTGCGCACTGCGGTTGGCGTGCTCCCAAACCAACTTGGCCGTGTTGAGGGCGTGGATCCCAGCCGCGTCGCCCAACACCCGGGCGGCTGTCTCGGAGGGGGCCAGGCCCATCACCGCGTGGCCCGGTGAGGACCAGGCCCGGGCCAAGGTCGCCATGGCGAATGTCTTGCCGACCCCGGCCGGACCCAAGAGGGCTTGCACCGGGCGTCCGGAGCCCAGCACCGCTCGGACGGCCAGCTCCTGGTCCAGACCCAGTCCTGCCTGGCGCAGCACTCGCCCGACCCGACGGCCACTCACCACCGGGCCGTCGGCGCGTTGTGCGGCGGCCAGCACCCGCCGCTCCGCCGCCACCCCCCCGGTGGTGGCGAAACGCTCGGTGCCATGAGCGGTGTACACCGACTCTCCGTCGGAGACGCGGTGCAGCCGGTCGGGCACTTCGAACGGAGATGGGTGAGCCAGGCTGATGACCCCCAGCTCGGTGGCCGAGGCCCCGATGGCTGAGGCGACCAGGGCGTCGATCCGGGCCAGGAGGTCCTCGGGCGTGGACTCGGCTCTGACCGGCAGGGACAGGGTGATCGCCCGGGCCAGGTCGTAGCGGGTCCAGGTGGAGTGGGTGGCCTCGATGGTCTCGATGGCGCCGACCAGCACCTCTTCGTCGGAGGGCTGGGGAGCCGGGTCGAGGTCGGCGTCGTAGAACAGGCGGGCGTCGGTGGCCCGGGCCCACACGTCGGCCAATGAAGCCCCGACACGGTCCTTGGTCTCGGCCGCCCAGCGGGCCAGGGCCTCGGCGGTGGTCTCGGAACCCTCTTTCTTTTGCCGGGTCCGCAGGGTGGCCCAGTCACTCATCCGGGCCAGCACCCACTGGGTGGGCTCGGTGCCGTGCGCCTCTTTGTAGGCGGTGACCATCTCTTCCAGCCGGGCGGTGATCTGGGTCCGCCGAGAGGAGAACAACCGGCAGAGCTCGTCGTCCACGCCGACTATCTCGCGGGGGCCGCCCTCTTTGCGGACCTCGTGGCGGACGCCGAGGTCGCGCTCCAGGGCGGCCTCCCGGACCCGGTCGTAGAGGGCGCCGGCTGACGCGGCGGCGCGGTAAACGGCCCGGCTGTCCAGGGATCGCCACTGGCCATCGGCGCAACGGACCCGGTTCAACACCGCGTTGTGGGTGTGGATCTGGACATCGCCGGTGCGCGACATGCGGTGGTCGAAGGAGGCCACCACCCAG
>DATLUK010000111.1:0-7678 GCA_035533195.1 Acidimicrobiales bacterium
CGGCGTCTCCTATCCCCTGTTCGGCTCCGGCGGGGGCCAGCGCCTGGCCGATGAGATCGGCGCCCCCCTGCTGGCCCAGATCCCCCTCGACCCCGCCGTTGCCGCCGGCGGGGACGCCGGCCGCCCCGCCGTCCTGGCCGAATCGCCCGATCCCGCCGGCGCCACCGACCCCGCCGGCGCCACCGACCCCTCCGGAGCCGGTCCCGGCCGGGGAGCGGTCCGTGACGCCTTCATGGCCTTGGCCGAGCGCATCGCCACCGAAGTGGCGCCGGCCGTGGAGTTGGCCGGTTGCACCGCCCGCATGCTGGACAACATCGAAGCCGCCCTCGGATCGGCCGACCCACCCCACTAGACGAAGCGGTCATCCCACCCCGAGCGGTGGCGGCGCCGCCGAGGCGGCGGGTAGAGAGATGCACTTCAGACACACCCCCGAAAATCTTGAACTTTGTCTTATGGTGGTTATCAAATTTGTTAACCACTACAAGCAAAAGTTCAAGATTTTGGCCGGTGTGTTCATGTTGCATGTCTCGGCGCGCCCGGGGGAGACGCACGAAGGCGGAAAGGAGTCAGAAGACCCGGGCGTAGGCCATGACGCCTGCGACGTAGTGGGCGGTGTCGTGATACTCGCCCCGGGCTCGGATCGAGGCCAGGCCCTGGTAGTAGGCGGCGACGGCCAGACCGAGGTTTCCGGCGGTGTCGCGGATCAGGTGGGCGAGGAAGGCCGCCGTCATCCAGATGTTCTCCGACGGGACCGAGGGATCGAGGCGGGTCCCGCCCAACAGCACGTTGTTCACGTAGGAAACGGTGGCCGGTTCGAGTTGGCCGATGCCGATGGCGCCGGTGGCGGATACCTCGTTGTTGTTCCAGCCCGACTCCCACCAGGTCAGCGCCTCGATCACGTTCACCGGCACCCCGTAGTGGGCTGACCAATAGGAGAAGTCGGCCAGCCGCGCTCGACCGTAGGACGAATCCAGCACAGCGACCGAAGGGCCGCCGAACCCACCCAGCCCGGAGGACGAGGAGAGATAAGAGGAGGAGGAGGAGGAGACGACCGCCCCCGGTATGACCAGGGTCGATCCGGCCCGGACCATGTCCGGGTCGGTGATGTCGTTGGCCGCCACCAGCTGGGCCACCGTCACCCCGTAGCGGGAGGCGATGGCGGACAGGGTCTGACCCAGGGTCACCGTCACCCGGCGGGACACCCCCCTGGAGCCGGCCGATGTCGAAACCGAGATCGGGGAGGGGACGGTGAGGTGCTGGCCGATCTCGATGTGGTTGGCGTCGGACAAGCGGTTAGTCCTGGCCAGCGCCCACGGGGTCGTCCCGTACCGGACAGCCAGGGCGGTGAGGGTGTCCCCCGACCGGACGGTCACCTGGTCGGCCTGAGCCGTCGAGCCCAGACCTATCGCCAGGCCGGCTCCACCGACCAGCGAAAGGGAAGTCAGTCCCGCCCCCAACCCCAGCCACCGTCGCATAGCCCAACATTCTTCACTCTGGCCACACAGGCCACAAGTGCAACATCCCGCCAGTCCGCAGGGGCGGACTCCGGGGGGGTCCCCGTTGAGGAGCGCTACGGGGCGGAGGTGGCGAAGCCCAGGTCGACTATCAGGGCGGCGTAGGGGGTGCCCGTCGTGGTGCCCGAGGCGGTCGAGGAGGTGGCCGCTCGGCGGTTTACTACCCGGACCCCCACCAGCTCGTTGGTCTTGAGGTCGGTGAGGGCTTCGGCGGTGGGCTTCACGCCGCGGCCGTGGTAGGCGAAGACCCGGGTGCGCTTGGCCAGGTTGGCGGTGACGGTTTTGCCGTCGGGGGCCTGGATGGTGATCGCCCCTACCGAGGCGGCCCCTCCGGAGGTGGAGAGGGAGGTGACCTCACCGATGACGAGCTTGCCGAGCTGGCGCAGGGGGGCGGCCCGGCCGGCGGCCCTCGTGCCGGCGCCGGCGCCGGAGTTGGGGCCAGCGGCGGCACCGGGGTCAGCGGCGGCACCGGGGCCGGCGACACCGGGGCCGGCGGTGGCGCGGAGGGCGGCACGACTTGGGGTCCCCGTGCTGGCGGACAGTCGGGCCGAGGTCAGGGCGGCGGTCGGCCGTGGCGGGGTCGGGCCCATGGCGGCGTAGGCCATGGCGCCGGTGCCGATGACGGCGACGGAGACAGCGGTGGCCACGACGGCCTTGGCGTGGGGGATATGGGGGATACGGATCTTGCTCATCTCGGTTCTCCTCTGCTCGTGACCAGTGTCGGGGCCACGGGTTGTGATTGTTCAGGGAGAAGATGAGGAAAGTGTTAAGGCCGGCGCCCTGAGAACGGGGCCGCGCTCAGGGGCGAGGAGGCCCCACCGTGGCTAGAGAACCAGGGAGTCGGCCATACGGCGAGGCGGGAGGAGGGTGACCTCGAAGCAGGAGCCGGGGTCACCCGGCTGGTAACTCACCCGGCCGCCCATGGCCTCCACCAGGCCCCGGACCAGGAACAGGCCCAGGCCGGTGCCCAGGCCCACCCGACTGGCGTTGTGGTTGCGGGACATGGTGTGGACCCGGCTGAAGAGAACTGGAACCACCTCGGGGGCGACGCCGGGGCCGGAGTCCGAAACGTTGAAGGTGACTTCGCCGGGGGTGGTGCGGGCTAGCTGGACGGAGATGGGCGCCGAACCGTGCTCGAAGGAGTTGGAGACCAGGTTGGCCACGATCTGTTCCAGGCGGCGGGGGTCGGCCATGACCTGGATCCCAGGGGGGATGTCAACCTCGACCTCGGCCACGACGTCGCGGTGGGGATCGACGGTGTCGAGGGCGGCCTCCACCACCTGGGCCAGATCGACGGGGCGGACGGATATCAGGAGGGAGCTGGCCTCCAAGCGGCTGACGTCGTAGAGGTCGTCGGCCAGGCGGGATATGCGCTCGGCCTGACGGCGGACGGCCTCGCCCATGCGCTTGATCCGATCCGCCGGCAACCCGTCTCCGTAGGTCTCCAGGGTGGCCCCCATCCCGACGATGGTCGAAAGAGGTGTGCGCAGGTCGTGGGTGACCAGGGCCAGGAACTCGTTCTTTTCCGCCTCCAGGTCGTGCTGGGCGGTGGTGTCCCGGGCGACCCCCTGGAAGCCGACCACCTGGCCCCCGGCCCGGCGGGGCTGGACCCGTACGGCCAGCACCCGGCGCACCCCGTCGGGACGGCGTAGGGACACCTCGAAGGGCTCGGAAGGGCCCGGCTGAGCCGGGGTGAGGACGTCCAGGGTCACGCCCGACTCGGGGGCGGGGAAGAGGTCAGTGAGGGCGACCCCGTCCAGAGCGTCGATGTCCCAGCCGACGATGACCGCGAAGGCGGCGTTGGCGTAGGAGATGCGCCCGTCCAGGTCGGCCTCCCAGATGCCGTCGCTGGAGTGCTCGACCACGTGGGCGTAGCGGGCGCTGGCCTCCTCCTCCCGGCGGACCACGGCGTCCCAGTAGCCCTGGGCCAGGGCGTCGGTCAGGCGGTCCATAGCGGGCAGGACCCGGGTCAGGAGGAGGGACAGGGCCAGGCCCCAGCGTCCCCCTCGCTCCTCGGCCAGCTCGACGGCCGTCTGGACGACCAGGTCCCGGGAGATACGCAGCACCACCAGGAGCTGGGGCAAGGAGGAGGCCGACCAGGCTGCCGCCGCCCCGACCTCGCCCAGATCGGCCACCAGGGCCTCGTCCACCTCGGCTCCCTGGCCGGTGACAGCCAGGATGGCCTCGAAGCGGGCCTTGGCCTGGGCGACGAAGCGCTCCTTCTCCCCGGCCGACCAGCTGCGGGCCTCGGTGATGGCGGCGGAGAAGATTTCGAAGGCCCGCTGGGCCATCTCATCCGACCGGGCGTCCAGATCGTCCAGGAGGGCCTGGGGATCGGGGTCATCGGGCGGGAAGTGAAGGAGGTTGCCCGAGCCGTAGTCGGCATTGCGGGCCAGGAAGGCCTTGAGGTCGACCAGTCGGAATTCGGGGTCGGCGCCCCCGGTCGTGGCCAGGAATTGGCCGGCCACCAGCGCCTCGACGGCGGGGATCGGCAGGCCCAGATAGTCGGCCGCCTCCGCTAGGGGCAGGAAGGACCCCGTCGCCCGATTTGTCACGCTTGTCTTCTTCGACCCCGCCGGGCCCGGCTCCTCTGCCGGGTCGGGTGCCAGTTGGCACTCATGTCATCCGGGTCGCCTGAGTGGACCCGCCCCTCATCGGCCATTTTGCGCAGGTGGGCCCAGACGCTGAAGCGGGCCAGGGGGTGGTATTCGGTGCCAACGCCGGCGTAGACGACGGCCACGATGTCATCCAGGGTGGCTTTGCCGGCTCCTTCCACATACTGGAAGACGGCCTCCTCCCGGGCCCGGCGATGGGTGATGTACTCCTCCACCTTGGCCTTCGGGTCATCGATGACGTCCCCGTGGCCAGGGAGGATGGTCTTGATCGGCGGCTTGATGAGCTCGAGTCGGGCGAGGGCTTGCATGTAGGCGGCCATATCCCCATCGGGCGGGGAGATGATGACGGTGGAGCCGTTCATGATGTGGTCACCGGAGAGCAGGATGCGCTCGATCTCCAACAGGTAGCAGAGATGGTTGGAGGCATGTCCCGGGGTGTGCACGGCGGAGAGGTGCAGCTCAGGGGTGCGCAGAGCCCAGCCGTCCCCGATCTCGGTGTCGGGGCTGAAGTCGTCCCGGGCGTCGAAGCCGAGGACCTCGGCCCCGGTCAGCTTGGCCAGGCCGGCCGCCCCCGGAGCGTGGTCGGGGTGGGTGTGGGTGACCAGGATCCAACGGATGCGGCCGGCGCCGGCGGCGGCCACCGCCTCGATGTGGACCGGGTCATCGGGGCCGGGGTCGATGACGGCCAACTCGTCCTCCCCGAGCAGGTAGGTATTGGTCCCCGGCCCGGTGAAGATGCCCGGGTTGGGGGCCAGGATGCGCCGGAGCCGGGGAGCGAGGGTGACCACCGCCCCCGGGGTCAGCTCAGGCACGGCCGGGCATGCGGGGCCCGCCCTCCCGGCCCGGCCAGGGAGTGCCCTCGGGCAGGCCGGCGTCCTCGCCCAGCTGGTCGTAGAGGGGATCTCCGGGCAGCACGATGCGCATGCCGTCCCCGTCGGCCACCACCCGGGGCAGGATGGTCGGCACGGACTCGATGGCGGCCGCGGCAGCCAGGAGGTCCTCGCTGCGCTCGAAGCGGCCGATGGCCTCCAGGTTGCGGATGGTGGGGAAGATGATGTCCAGCTCCCCCCGCTGTTGGCGCTCCAGGGCATCGGCCGGGCGCACCCACAGGGAGGCGATGGTCTCCCGCCGGTCCTCCAGGGGGACCTGTTCGGGCGGGGCCTGGGCCACGAAGAAGCGGGTGTCGTAGCGCCGGGGCGGCCCGACCGGGGTGATCCAGTGGCTCAAGTAGTGGATACGGTCGGCGGCCAGGGTCAGGCCCTCGGCCTCGCACAGCCCGACCAGGCGGGCGGTGCCGTCGTATACCGCCTCCCGGTGGGTCTCGAAGCGCTCGGCGGTATCCGGGTCGGCCAGGGACAGGATGGTTCCGGTGCGGTCGTAGGCGAGGAGGATCCCGGCCTCCTCGAAGCACTCCCGGATGGCGGCGGCCCAGTAGGCCAGGCCCCCGGACGGCACCGCCAGAAGGGAAGAGGCCTCGGCGTCGGTCCGCCCCGAGCACAGCGGCTCGAGCTCGGCCTCCCGGTCGGCGGGGTCCACGGCGCCGCCGGGGAAGACGTAGGCACCGCCTACGAAGTCCGAGTTGAGGTTGCGCCGGAGCATGAAGACCTCCATGCCCTCGGCCCCGTCCCGCACCAGCATCACGGTGGCGGCGTCACGGATGGCCGGGGCCATGCTCACGCCGGGTACCCCATGCACATGCCCCCACCATACGGGTCTGTAACTTTGGGCGGCCATGGCCACTACCACCGCGCCCGGGAGCCGCGCCGACCGGCGCTCGGACCGGCCCATCCGTCTCCTGCCCCGGTCTCTCATCAGCCTGGTGGTTCTCATACTGGCCATGGCGCTGGGGGCGGCCTTCAGCGGCACGGTGCTCTTCGCCTATTACAGCTACCAGCTCAACAAGACCAATGCCCGGGTCAACACCTACATCAGTGGCTTCGACAACCGCTTCAAGACGGCCGCCTCGACCATCCAGGCCGACACCGCCAATGGCAAGGCCGCCATAGACAAGGCCCTGGCTCCCCTGCTCAAGGTCCAGGCCGCCGGGTCCCAGCTGTCCTCGGCCCTGTCCAAGGCCGCCCCGTCCGTCTATTTCGTCCACACCCTGGACGACTCCGGGGCGCCCTCGGTGGGAACCGCCTTCGTGGTGGCCGCCGATTCCAATCAGTCGCTCCTGGTCACCTCCTACACCACCATCGCGGCCGCCACCCACCTGCCCGCCCCGCCCATCTACGTGCGCAAGAACGGCCAGGACGTCCGGGCCCAGCTCTACAACTGGGACCAGGGCAACGACCTGGCCCTTCTCATCCTCAATCAACCCAACCTGCCCAAGTTGAACTTCGCCCCCGCCGCCCCGGGCCTCAACGTGGGCGACACCGTCTATGCGGTGTCAGGGCTGGGATCCGCCGGCGGGTCCATCACCGAAGGGGCAGTAGCCGACCGTTCCTCCAACGTCATCCAGGACGACGCGCCCGTGGGTGTGGCCGGCCAGGGCGGACCGCTCCTGGACACGGCCGGGGACGTGGTGGGAGTGGCGTCGCTTTCCTACGCCCCGCAAGGCTTCCCCAGCGCCGGGGTCTACTTCAGCGTCCCTATCTCCAACGCCTGTGAGCACATCCTGCGCTGTCCGGGCGGGACCATCGGCGGCGTCGGTACCCAGGGCAAGTCGTAACGGCGGCACCTGGGCCGGGCCGGGCCGGGCCGGGGAGCCGGCGGATCTAGCAGGCGTAGTCGGCGTCGAAGCCGTTGAGGCCGTACTGGACCATCCAGACTGAGCCCCCGTTGAAGGCGTGGTCGCTGGTGCACCAGGAGGAGGGATTGGCCAGGGCCGCACCGGTGGCCACCCAGAGAGGCAGGCCGAGTTGGGCGGCCCCAGTTATCTCGCCCCATTGGTAGGGGGTCGAGTAGACCCCGACGCTCAGGCCGGCGTTGCGCAGGGCGGCCACCGCCCCTTCGATGACGTTGGTGTTGGCGTCGGTGTTCGAGCTCCAGTAGTTGCCTGTCTCGACATCCAGCCACCATTGCTGGGCCACCGCCCCGGCCGAGGTGGCGGCAGCCACCGAGTAGACCGCCGCGTTGTAGCCGTAGTTGTAGGCCCAGCAGTCCGAACCGGACGAGGAACAGTTGCCGGCCGGCCCGCTGGCCCCTTCGGAGTCGGAGGAGCCGCTGGGTGAGTTGACGTTCATGTAGAGGCTGTGGGCCGGGCCGGCCCAGGCCACCTCGTCACCCAGGCAGGAGTTGGTGGAGAAAGCATGGCCGTTGTTGACCCCGACTATGCCGACCTGGTGCGAGCCGGGATAGGGGCCGCCGCACTGGGGCCAGGAGATGTCGTAGCCGGTGCTGCCCGAGGCGTAAGGGCCAAGGCCCTCGTTGGCGCTGGCCACGATGCCCGTCCCGTAGCCGGGGCCTTCCTCGATCGCTTTGACGGCGTGCAGCATGGGGATGCCGCCCACCGAGCCCCGGTAGGGGGCCTCTCCGTAGGTGAACACCCCGCCATCGGCGCCCACCAGCCAGTAACCGCCGCCACCAGGGACGCGGGAGATCCCAACC
>DATLUK010000112.1:0-2517 GCA_035533195.1 Acidimicrobiales bacterium
ATCGTCCAGGCCGTGACCGGCCTCTTGGCGGCCGACGGCAAGACTTCCGAGGCCGGGGTGCCGGCGCCGACCAGTCCCCCGGTGGCTGACTACGGAACCGGCTACGCCATCGCCTGGGCGGCGGCGTCGGGACTCTTCGCCCGGGAGCGCAGCGGGCAGGGCCTCAAGATCGAGATCAGCCTGCTGGGAGTGGCGCTGGGCATGCTCGGCTACAGCTTCATGGAGATGCCCGGTCTGCCCAAGCCGGATGCCACCGAGGCCCTCCGCCGGGCCTGGCGTGACGGCGGCACCCGCGACGAACGGGATGTGCAGCGGTCCGAGACCCTGAGCCGCCTGGCCGCCGTCAACGTCTACTACCGCTGCTACGAGACCGCCGACTCCGTCATCGCCGTCGCCGCCCTCAACAACCCGCTGCGTAAGAAGTTCCTGGAGGTGGTGGGCCTGGAGGACGCCCGGCTTAATGAGCGCGGCCTGGCCGAAGGTCCCGAGGCGGCCGAGATGGGTGTGGTCCTGGTGGCCCTCACCGAGATCCGTATGAAGCAGCGCACGACCGCCGAGTGGCTGGATGCCTTTGACGCCGCGGGGGTCCCGGCCGGCGCGTTCAACACGGCCGTGGAGATGGTGGATGACCCACAGGTGGCAGCCAACGGCATGGTCCTGGAGCAGGTCCATCCGGCCGCCGGCCCGGTGCGCATGCTCGGTCCCGTGCTGCGTCCGGTAGGCCATGAGGCCATCCCGGCCCGGCCGTCACCCCTGCTGGGTGAGCATGTGGATGAGCTTTTGGAAGAGCTCGGTTACGGAGCGGAGGAGGTGGCCGCTCTGCGGGGCTCAGGGGTAGTGCTCTAAGCGCCCGATCAGAGGCCGGGACCGCGGCCGGGATCGGGGCGGGATGCCGGCTGGGTCAGGCCACGGCTGGGTCGGTCGATCCGGCGCCCCGCAACTCGTTCAGGATCCGGACCAAGCCCTCGACGTCCAACTTGGGGACGGGCACAACATGCAAAGCCTTGGCGTCGTTCTCCAGATCCGGACCGGTGAAGGCGGAAAAGAGGAGGATCGGACCCCGGTAGCCATCCGAGCGGATGCGCTGGGCCACCTCCATGCCGCCCAGGCCCGGCATGACCCGGTCGAGGACGACCACGTCGGGCGCAATGGAGTCCATGAGGGCGATGCACTCGGTCCCCAGGGTCGTGAAGGACACGTCCCAACCCTCTGTCGCCAGGGTGGCGGTCAGCATCTGACCAACTGAAGGATCATCATCACATGCGAGCAGCTTCATGCCCATCCTTTCCCGCTGAAGTATCCGTCCGCCCAGCCCTCCGGACAAGGGTCATTCCGAGTTCGCTGGGTGGCTCTCCACCAGATCCAGGACGAAAGCTGGTGTCGCGCAGGACCGAGCGGTCGCTCAGGTATTGCTTTTCGTAGCGTTCGAAATACAGCAGTTGCTTGCCCAGGAGGAGGATGTCGCGATCAGGGCCCTGGGGGAGGCCGAGCCGGCCCGGTCGGCGCTTTCGGCTCCCTCGGCTCGGTCGACTCGCTCGGATGAGCGCGGACTGGCCCGGCGCCGGGCGAGCCGGCGGCCAACCTCGGCTGAGCCCGTCCTCCCCAGTCACGACCGGCATCCTCCCGAGGCTAGAGCCATAAGGATAACGGTTATTATCGGTCCGAGCCAGGGACCATTTAGGACCTGTTGTGTCCCATTGCCACTCTGAGTTGGGATCCGAAGTGAAGTCGGGGCCTTCGGTAGCCGAAACACAGCCATGTCGGTCAGGCTGGGGGCTCGATGGCGATAACAGGCCTCCGCCTGCGGGAGGAGCGTTATGGCATCCGCGCCGGGCCGGCCAGGGTCCTTCTGGGCCGGTTCGGGCCGGCTCTGCTGACCTATGCCGTCGCTCAGCTCCTCGTCCTGGTCGTGGCCGGCGCCGAAGCCACCCTCGCCCACGTATCGATGACGGGTGAACTCACCCGTTGGGACGGCCATTGGTACCTGGACCTGGCCAACCACGGCTACCCCTCGGCCATCCCGAACACGAGCAGCACCCTCGGCTTCATGCCCGGGTACCCGCTCCTGATCCGCGCCGTCAGGGGCCTGTGGTCCATTCCTGCTGTACCGGCGGCCCTCCTCCTGGCCCGGGCCGGCGGACTCGTTTCCACGCTGTTGGTCAAGCAGCTGACCAGCCTCTGGTGGGGCGATCAGTCCGGGCAGCGGGCCGCCCTGCTCTATGCCGTCTTCCCCGGCGCGTTGGTGTTCTCCATGGCCTATTCCGATGGGGTCTTCCTGGCGCTGGTCCTGGCCTGCCTGCTGGCCCTGGAGCACCGTCGCTGGCTTCTGGCCGGTCTGCTCGGGGCCGCAGCCACGGTTACGGGAGCCGACGGAGCGATTCTGGTCCTGGCGGTGGCCACCGCCGCCGGTCTGCATGCCTGGCGCGGCCGGGTCTGGGAGAACCGTTCGGAGCTGACATGCCTGATCGCTCCGCTCCTGTGTGCCTCAGGGATGGGGTCCTTTGCTGTCTATCTGTG
>DATLUK010000113.1:0-9318 GCA_035533195.1 Acidimicrobiales bacterium
TCGCAGTGGGAGCTGATTCAGCGATGACCAGCCAGGCGCTCGATCTCGGTCGCTACAAGCTCGGGTGGAGCGACGCCGAGGATTACGTCTTCAAGCCCAAGCGGGGCCTCAACGAGGACATCGTCAACGAGATGTCCTGGATGAAGGGCGAGCCTGACTGGATGCGCAACTTCCGGCTCAAGGCCCTGCGCCACTTCGAGCGCCGGCCCATGCCCACCTGGGGTGGGGACATGTCGGAGATCTTCTTCAAGGACATCTACTACTACATCAAGCCCACTGTCGGGCAGGTCGACACCTGGGAGGCTCTGCCCGACTCGGTCAAGGCCACCTACGAAAAGCTGGGCATACCCGAGGCCGAGCGCAAGTACCTGGCCGGGGTCACCGCGCAGTACGAGTCCGAAGTTGTCTACCACCGCAACCGGGAGGACCTTGAGGCTCAGGGGGTCCTGTTCTGTGACATGGATACCGCCCTGCGGGAGTATCCCGACCTGGTCAAGCAGTACTTCGCCACCGTCATCCCGCCCAATGACAACAAGTTCTCCGCCCTCAACTCGGCCGTCTGGTCGGGAGGCTCGTTCATCTACGTGCCCCCCGGGGTGAAGGTGGACATGCCCCTGCAGGCCTACTTCCGGATCAACGCGGAAAACATGGGCCAGTTCGAACGGACTCTGATCATCGCCGACGAGGGCTCCCAGGTTCACTACATCGAAGGCTGCTCAGCGCCGGTCTACACTTCGGACTCGTTGCATTCGGCTGTGGTGGAGATCATCGTCAAGCCCAGTGCCCGGGTGACCTACACGACCATCCAGAACTGGTCGAACAACGTCTTCAATCTGGTGACCAAGCGGGCCCGCTGTGAGACCGAGGCCCATATGGAGTGGATCGACGGAAACATCGGATCCCGGCTGACCATGAAGTACCCGGCCGTCTACCTGATGGGCCCGAAGGCCACAGGCGAGGTTCTGTCCGTCGCCTATGCCGGTTCCGGCCAGCACCAGGACGCCGGGGCCAAGATGGTCCACGCCGCCCCGGAGACGACTTCGACCATCATCTCCAAGTCCATCTCCAAAGACGGCGGCCGTACCTCGTACCGAGGCCTCGTGCGGGTCGAGGAGGGCGCCGAGAAGGCCAAGAGCTTCGTGCGCTGTGACGCCCTCATGCTGGACGAGGAGAGTCGATCGGACACTTACCCCTATATCGAGGTGGCCGAGCAGGACGCCCAGATCGGCCACGAGGCCACCGTCTCCAAGATCGGGGACGACCAGCTCTTCTACCTGATGAGCCGGGGTCTGTCCGAGCAGCAGGCCATGGGCATGATCGTCAACGGGTTCATCGAGCCCGTCACCCGGACCCTGCCCATGGAATACGCCGTGGAGTGGAGCCGCCTGATCGAGTTGCAGATGGAGGGCTCGATCGGCTGATCGGGCCCGGTGGTCCGGCGGGCCAGGGGGCGGGTGCCCCTCGGCTCACTTTCCGAAGCAGTTGAGTTGGGTGTGGGCCGGTCCCCACTGGGATCGGCCCGCGGGATCGATCGGGAGCCACTGCCCGTTGTCACAGCCCTGCCAGGAACCGGCCTTACCGTCGCGCTGACTGGTGGCGGATGGGCTCCACCAGCCGATCTGGACGGTGGCCTGGGGATTGAAGATGCCCGGACCGAACCGCCAGGAGCCCACCATCCCCGTCGGGGTGGTCGGCAGCGAGTCCATCCCCTTCTGGAAATTGAGCGGGGTCAGATCCGGCCCGGCCGCTTGCAGACCGATGAAGAGCTGCAACACGGTGAAGTAGGCCTCGTCGTAGTAAAGCTCCGCCGGTGATCCGGAGGGATCGGCCAACTTGAAGGCCCGGTAGGCCTCGTTGTTGGCCTGGGACGGGTACTGGCCGCCGTCGGAGAGGGCGTGGGACCACTCGTTCTGGTTTTCCAGGCGACCTTGAGGGTCCAGGTAGTTGGGTTCGAACCACTCGGGGTAGTAGTTCTCTGATGAGGCGGAGTTGGACAGGAAAATGGGCACGATCGGGTCGCAGAAGCAGATGACCGTGGTGACTCCCGCCGCCTTCATCTGAGCCACCATGCTGGCCGCCTCGCTCTCATAGGAGGTGACGTCGATGGCGTAGCTGACCTGCTTGGCGATGGCGACCCCGCAGCCGGACAGCTGGGCCTTGATCTGGTCCGCCACCTCCAGGTATTCGGGGTTCTCCGGGGTGATCAGCCCGAATTTGCGCGTCTCCTTCTGGTACAGAGCGTCGCCGGCGTAGACGGCGGGTAGGCCGGCGGTCCGCTCACAGATGGAGTTACCGAGCAGATCGGCGCCCTGGGTTCCGCTGGGGGTGAAGGACCACCAGTAAGGGGCGTAGCGCTGGTAGTAGGACTCGGGGAACCCGAGCGGGCCCATGGCGATGACCCCCTGCTGGGCCAACCCGGTCCAGTACGGATTGGAGCCCTTGAGCTGGAAGGTGACGTCGGCAAAGGCGCCCAGGCCCCGAGCGGTCACGGCGTCGGACTGGGCCTGGGCCTGGTCCTGACCTTGGTCCTCGAGGATGTAGTCGCCCTGGCCCTGGAAGCTCTTGAGCACGACCTTGCGCCCGTAGAGCTCGAAGTCCTTGTTGAACAGCCCGATGAAGGTGTTGAGATCGGAGATGTAGGCGGGGTCCGGGGCCGGCGCGGCGGCTCCCGCGGCGGCGTAGACGGCGGCATCCTGGGCCGAGTTACCGATGCGGTAGGTCAGGGTGATGGTGCTGGCTGTCACGCCGTGGTAGGTGGCCCCCCCGTTGTTGCCGTTGAACCGGGCGACGCACGGCGGGGCGTAGGCCGACCAGGTGACCTGCTTGACCCCGGGGCCGCAATGCGCGCCGCTGCGGGCGATGCCGCTGGTCGAGCCGGCCGCGGCCGCTCCGGGTGCTGCCGACGCCGTGGTGCCGCCGGCCGCGGCCAGACCCGACCCGGCCGAACCCGCCGCCGCCCCCCCGGGCGACGACGACGCCCCGGTCCCGGCCGCTGACCCGGCTGGGCCCGAAGAGGAGGAACCCGACGCAGTAGCGCCCGAGGGCCCCGTTGAGGCCTGAAGGCCAGATGAACCGAAGGTCTGCTGGGCGGGTGTTCTGGAGGTGGAGGGCACCAGGATGACCACCATCAGGACGGCCAGGGCCCCCACGGCCAGGGGGGCGTAACGCCGGGCCACCCGGGCGATGTAGGCGCGGACTATCTGCTCCACCTGAGCGGCGTCTACTCGGTTGGGTTCCACTTCCACCGTCCCTCCGCCGATCCCCGTCAGGCGGCCTTCGGGCCCGGCCGGACCCGGGCGCCGGGAGCCTACGTCCGCCGGCGGCACTGGAGATTTCGCCCGGGACGGGGCGGGGCCTGGGTCTGGGTCTGGAAGACTGTAGGGATGCCGATGAGGGAGGAGTGCAAGCACTTCCAGAGCCGGACCTACGCCTCGGGCGAGGTCGCCCGGTTCTGCGTACTCGACCTCGCTCCGGAGGCGCCCTGGCGCTGTCCTGAGGGCTGTGCCCGCTATGAGCGGCGTCTGGCCGACGCAGGCTGGACCCACGGCAGTCTGGTGTCACCGGCCGTGGAGGACGAGCCGGATGAGCCCGCCGAGGACGTGGCCGCCCTGCTGGATCAGGCCGAGGGCGTCGTCAACGCCGTGGCGCCTGAAGTCCTGGCCGAGGTGGAGCGCCAGCGGGCGGGTCGTCCTCGCTGGCGGCGCTGGTTGGGCCGGGGCCCCGGGGGGGACCGCTGAGGTCCCTGACGGCCGACGCGGTCAGAGCACTGGGTGGGCCGGAGTGGCTCGTCACGGCGCGTCTGGAGGCGTTGGAGCGTTTCGAGTCGTCCGGGCTGCCGAGCCAGGCCGAGGAGATCTGGCGCTACAGCCGGATCGATGATCTCGATCTGGACGCCTATGAGTTGGACCCGGCCGGGGATGGGCGGGGTGGCGACGCCCCCGTAGCCAATCCCGCCGGCCCTGGCGCTCCCGCCGGTGCCGACGCCGGCACCGGGTTGGCCAACCCGGCCGCCACGGTGGAGATCCTCGACGGGTCGGTGGCCTCCATCGAACTGGGGGCGGCCGCACGCTCGGCCGGTCTGTCGGTGCGCCGGCTCCGGGAGCTGGACGAGGCCCCCGAGGCCGTCGGCCGGCTGGCCGAGGGAGCCGATGCCTTTGTCGATCTGGCCACCGCCCTCGCCCCCGACGCCCTGATGATCGCGGTGCCGGCGGGCAAGGCCATCGACGGCCCGGTGGTGGTGACCCACCGGCTGAGCGGAGGGGGTCGGGTCACGGCTTCGCGCACCCTGGTCCAGGCCGGCCGGGCCAGCCAGATCAGCGTGATCGAGACCATGGGGTCGGACGACTCGGCCGCCCTGCACGTCCCGGTGGTGGAACTCTGGCTGGATGAGGGAGCCAACGTCGACTACGCCGGTCTCCAACTGCTCGGTCGCTCGGCGTGGTGCCTCGGTCATCAGGTCAGCCAGGTCGGCCGGGATGCGACTCTGCGCTCTCTCAGCGTCGCCCTGGGCGGTGATTACGCCCGGCTGCGCACCGATTCGCGCCTGACCGGAGCGGGGGGCTCGACCCGTCTGCTGGCCCTGTATTTCGGGGAGGGCACCCAGATGCACGACTTCCGCACCCTCCAGGACCACTCCGCCCCCAAGACCACATCCGATCTGCTGTTCAAGGGGGCAGTGCAGGACGAAGCCAACGGGGTCTACACCGGTCTCATCCGGGTCCGCCGGGGGGCGGCAGGGACCAACGCCTTCCAGACCAATCGGAACCTGGTGCTGGCCGAGGGGGCGACGGCCTGGTCGGTCCCCAATCTGGAGATCGAGGAGAACGATGTCCGGTGCAGCCACGCTTCGGCCGTCGGTCCCGTGGACGAGGAGCAGATGTACTACCTGCAGAGCCGGGGGATCCCGCCTGAGGTGGCCGAGCGGCTGATCGTGCTCGGTTTCTTCGATGATCTGCTGGCCGGGGCTCCGGCGCCCGCCCTGCACCCGACCGTGCGCCGGATGGTCTCGGACAAGTTGGAGCGCCACCTGGTGTCGGCCGGCCTGCGGCCGGGGGCGGCATGAAAGAGCTCCGCCTGTGTTCGGTGGACGATGTGGAGCCGGGAGCGGCCCGCCGTTTCGATCTCGAGGGCCACCGCATCGCCCTCATCCGCATCGAAGACGACTTCTACGCAATCGGTGACCGTTGCAGCCACGCCAACGTCTCCTTGGCGGAGGGCGAGGTCTACCCCGAGGAGCTGGAGATCGAGTGCTGGAAGCACGGCAGCACCTTCTCCCTGGTCACTGGCAAGCCCCAGTCCCTGCCCGCCACCAAGCCGGTCCCGGTCTACGACGTGAGCATCCAGGGCACCGACGTGATGGTGAAGCTGTAGTGACCTCCACCCTGCGCATCCAGGGCCTGACCGCCTCGGTCGGCGGACGGGAGATCCTCCGCGGCATCGATCTGGAGGTGGGCGCCGGCCAGGTCCATGCCGTCATGGGCCCGAACGGCTCGGGCAAGAGCACCCTGGCCCATGTACTCATGGGCCGCCCCGGTTACGAGGTCACCGGGGGGTCGGTGACCATCGACGGCGTCGAGTTGTTGGGCCTGGCCACCTGGAAGCGGGCCCAGGCCGGGCTGTTCCTCGCTCTCCAGTACCCCGTCGAGGTGCCCGGTGTCTCCCTGGCCGATGCCCTGGAGGAGGCGGTGGCCGCCGCCGGCGGGGACCGGCGGGACGTGGTCGAGCGACTGGCAGCCGAGGCCGTGCGGGTCGGCCAGGACCCCGCCATCTTGCGCCGGGCCATCAACGTGGACATGTCCGGAGGGGAGAAGAAGCGCAACGAGACCCTCCAGCTCGGAGTGCTGAAGCCCCGCTTCGCCGTCCTGGACGAGATCGACTCGGGGCTGGATGTGGACGCCCTGCGCATGGTCTCGTCGAGGGTGGAGGCGGCCACCACCGAGTTCGGCCTGGGGGTCCTCGCCATCACCCACTACAGCCGCCTGTTGAACGAGCTGCATCCGGATGTGGTCCATGTGCTGGCCCGGGGTCGCATCGTCGACACGGGCGGGCCGGACATGGCCACCGATCTGGAGCGGACCGGCTACGCCGCCTACGGCGGGGATAGCGAGGAGCCCGACGGGCCCGCCACAAGTGGAGGGACCAGCGCGGGCCAGGCCGATCCCTTTGCCGATCCGCTGGCCTGACGGGCTTCAGCGGGCCGGGGCCGGCGTGGAGCCGGACGCGGTGTCGCCCCACCTCTCCCGCCAGCGGAGGAAGGGCGCCTCGATCAGCCGATAGCTGGCCAGGGAAACGGCTATGCATACGGCGGCGTCGATCACCAGGTGACCGACATAGCCGCCCAAGTGCTCGGGACCGAGGTGCACAACGATGGGCAGGTGCCAGAGATAGAGGCTGTAGGAAGCCGTTCCCAGCAGGGCCAGAGGTCGCCACCCCAGTATCCGCACCGGAGCCGAAGGTCGGAGGGGAAGGACGCAAGCTCCCAACAACAGGAACGACGCCACCCCGGCCAACAGGTCCCACTGGTAGCGGTAGAAGACGACCGCCCACAGGGCGGCCGACGCCGCCACCCACAGCCGGCTGTCGGCCAGGACGGGGGACAGGACCCTCTGTCCCGGCCGACGGCCCTCGCTCGCCACCTTGGTCAGGGCCAGGAGCATGCCGGGCAGGAAGAAGAAGAAGTTGGCCGGGAGGTTGTACTGCACCAGCGGGCCGGGATGGGACGCATGGAGGTAGGCCACCCAGCGGTAGCCGCCCGCTGCCGCGGCCAGGGCCACCAGCCCCGCGGCCGCCATGGGCAGCGAACGGCGCGACAGTCCGGCCAGGGCAAAGGCCAGGAAGGGCAACAGGACGTAGAACATGACCTCTACGACCAAGGACCACATCGGCCCGTCCACCTGGGCGACCGTGTGACTGGAGAAAGTCTCTCCGAAGAGCAGATAGGCCGCCCAGTCGACCCCCGGCGCCCGCAGCACCAGCAGGTAGACGATGGCGACGGCGTAGTAGAGCGGGAGGATGCGCAGAGCTCGGTTGCGGGCATAGCGGGCCAGGTCCACCGGCCGGCCGGAGCCGAAATGCTGTCGGGCGAAGGGAAGAAAGAGCAGATAGCCGGACAGGGTGAAGAAGAGGTAGACACCGAAGCCTCCCCCGAGAAGGGCCCGGTGGAACCAGCTCCGATAAGCCGTAGGCCCGAACCCCACCGATGTTCCGTAGATGTGTCCTTCCAGCACGGCCAGGGCGGCGACGGCGCGCAGCGACTCGACCCGGGCCGAGCGGAGCTCCCCGGCCTGTCGGACGTCGGGACCGCTTCCGTCGGTGTTCAGGATGCGGCGGCGTCCAGTCCCTGGTCGAGGGTGATCCAGGAGAGCGTGGCGCACTTGATCCGGACGGGGAACTTCACCACTCCCTGGAGGGCCTCCAGATCACCCAGGGGCGGCGTCTCCACCTCGGCCGCGCTGCCCGGCGCGGCGTCAGCGTCGGCGTCATCGTCGTCTCCGCCGTCGGATCCGTCGGCGCCGTCCAGGCCGGCCTCATGGATCGACATCATCGACTTGAAGGCCCGGATCAGGGCCTTGGCCTCGGCCACGCTGCGGCCCTTGACCGCCGCCGACATCATCGAGGCCGATGACTGGCTGATGGAACAGCCCTGGCCGGTGATGGAGAGGTCGGCCACCCGGCCGTCGCGTACGTCGAGGTAGAGGACGATCTCGTCTCCGCAGAGTGGGTTGAAGCCTTCGAACCGCTGGGCCGGCGGCACGGCCAGTTCCCCCCGGTTGCGGGGGTTCCGATAGTGGTCGAGGATGATCTCCCGGTAGAGATCTTCGAGTCCTGGCATGGCTGTCTGCTCTCTCCTGGTCAGCCGAAGAACTTACGGACATCGCCTAGCGCTTCGGCCAGGTCATTGATGTCGGTACGGTCGTTGTATATGTAGAACGAGGCGCGGGCGGTGGAGTTGGCTCCGAGGCAGCGCATGAGGGGTTTGGCGCAATGGTGGCCGGCCCGCACACAGACCCCGGCCTCGTCCAGCACCTGGGAAACGTCGTGGGCGTGGATATCACCCAATTGCATGGATAGCACGCCCCCTTTTATCTGAGGATCGGTGGGGCCGTGGATGACGAGGTCATGGCCGTGGCGTTGACCGAGCGTGTCCAGGGCGTAGGTGACCAGGTCGATCTCATGGGCCCGCACGGCGTCCATACCGAGGGCGTTCAGGTAGTCGACCGCTGCCCCCAGGCCGATGGCCTCGGCGATGGGCGGCGTCCCCGCCTCGAACTTCCAGGGGATCTCGGTGGGGGTGAAACCGTCCAAGCGGACGTCGGTGATCATCTCACCGCCGCCCAGGAAAGGAGGCATGGACTCGAGCAACTCGGCTCGGGCCCATAGGCAGCCGATGCCCGTCGGCCCGAGCATCTTGTGCCCGGTGAAGGCGAGGAAGTCGCATCCCAGCTCGGTCACGTCCGTGGGCAAGTGGGGGACGTGCTGGGCGCCATCGGCCAGGACCACGGCGCCGGCGGCGTGAGCGGCGTCGGCTATCTGGCGGATCGGGTTGATGGTGCCGAGCACGTTGGACACGGCGCTGACCCCGACCAGCTTTGCCCCGTCCAGGAGCCGGTCCAGGTCGGACAGGTCGAGGGTGCCCGCCCCGGTAAGGGGGATGTAGCGCAGCTCGATGCCCCGCTCCTCGGCCAGCATGAGCCAGGGAACCAGGTTGGCGTGGTGCTCCATGTGGGTGAGCACGACCACGTCGCCCTCGCCCAGGTGGTGCCGCCCCCAGGAGTGGGCCACCAGGTTGATGGCCTCGGTGGCGTTCTTGGCGAAGATGACCTCCCGGGCTTGGCGGGCACCGATGAAGCGGGCCACCTTGGCCCGGGCCTCCTCGAAGCGCCGGGTGGCTTCCTCGGCAATGGCGTAGACGCCCCGGTGCACGTTGGCGTGGGTGGTCCGGTAGTAGTCGTCCATGGCCTCAAGGACCTGGCGGGGCTTCTGGGAGGAAGAGGCCGAGTCGAGATAGACCAGGCGCCGGCCGTGGACCTTCTGGTCCAGGATGGGGAAGTCGTCCTTGATGGCATCGACGTCGAGGCCGCGGTTCAGCGCCATGCGTCGTAGCCCTCCCGCTCCAGGCGAGCGGCCAGCTCCGGCCCGCCGCTGTCGACCACCCGGCCTGCCACCATGACATGGACCCGGTCCGGCGTCAGGTATTCGAGGATGCGCTGGTAGTGGGTGATGAGCAGGACCCCGAGGGCGGGCCGGGAGTTGCGCACCAGGTGGACGCCCTCGGCCACGGTGCGCAGGGCGTCGATGTCGAGGCCGGAGTCGGTCTCG
>DATLUK010000114.1:0-4144 GCA_035533195.1 Acidimicrobiales bacterium
GAATACACGGGCTTCCATCTCGTCCCCGTCGGTTTCTTCGACCGCAACCCGGCCCTGGACGTGCCTCCCCAGCCCGGGCACTGCGCGCCGGACCCCACCTCGGCCGGATAGCCCGCCGGCTCAGACCTCGACCAGGGCCTCCCAGCCCGGCGGCGGTGGCAGCAGGCGCCAGAACTGTTCGGGGACCCCGGCCTCGAGTCTCTCGGTCAGGCCGTGGTCCCGCTCCAGGGGGGGAATCTGACTGGCGTAACACCAGATGGCCCGCCGTTTTCGCTCCGTATCGGCGGCCACGGGTACGGCCGCCGGGGTGGGCCAGACCATCGCCCGGAACAACTTGGCCACCCGCCAGGCCAGCAGCCCGGGCAGGTGCTTGTAGCCCTGGTCCTCGTAGCAGTACCAGGACAGTTCGGGATGGGCCTGGCGGAGGAGGAGGGCCGCCTCGTGAGTGACCACGTGATCAGGGTTGGCCAGGCCCATCGGCGCGAAGACCGCCGTCGGGTCCCGTTCGAAGACGGCCCCTTCCAGGACGGCGGCCACCTCGGAGGGCGCCGCCCGCTCGGCGGGGTCCAGGTACTGGTGGTCGGGGAAGTCCAGCCAGACCGGTCGGGCCCCCAACAGCTCCATGGCCGCCTGGTCCTCCCGGCGGCGGGCACTGACCACGTCGTCGCCAGGCCCGAAGCCGCCCAGCGCGTCCCACTCGGTCGGCTCGGCCGGGTAGACCGGAGGGACGCCCCCGAACACGGTGATCACGGTCGTCTCCGCCGATCCGGCCTGGCGGATGAGCAGCTGCCCGGCCCCCATGGCGGCGTCATCGAAGTGGGGCGAGAGCACAACGATGCGGGCCAGGGACTCCGGCTCGACCTGGCCCCACATCGGCTGATCGATCGGCATGCTCGCTCCCCTCCACCCGCGCCACCTGGTCCGGGGCGCTTACCGTAGGGTGGCCGGGATGCCTCAGTTTGACGCCCGCGTCGAGGAGCTGGGCCTGATCCTGCACGGGCCGCATCCGCCCCATCACCCCCTCGACGCTGTGGTCGTCCACGGCGGTCTGGCCCGGACCTCGGGCCAGCTGCCCAGAATCGAGGGTCGACTGACCTGCACGGGCCGGCTCGGGGAGGACGTGAGCGTGGAGGAGGGGGCCGCTGCCGCCGAGGTGTGCGCCCTCAACGCCCTGGCCGTCCTCAAGTCGGCGCTGGGCAGTCTGGACCGCATCGAGCGGGTGTTACACGTCACGGGCTACGTGGCCTGCACCCCGGGCTTCGATCAGCAGCCGGCGGTGGTGGACGGGGCCAGCCGCCTGCTCTACGCCGTGTTCGGGGAGACGGGACGTCACACCCGTTCGGCCGTGGGAGTGGCGGCGCTGCCCCGGGGCGGGGCGGTCGAGGTGGAACTGACCGTGGCGGTGGACGCCGTTCGGTAGGGATTCGGCGCGGAGGCGTCGAATGGTTGAGGGATCCAGGGTTGAGGGATCCAGGGTTGAGGGATCCGGGAGGGGCGTCATCGCGACCAACGAGGTCGGACAGGGGTCGGTCAGGGCCGCGGGCCGTCCGCGGGCGATCAACCACGGCTGGGCGCCCCTGCTGGCCCTGGCCGCCACCCTGGCCCTCGGGGCCGGGGAGACCGGCTCGCTGTCCCAGGCCGTCAACGGCATCCAGAAGACCTTCCACGTTTCCAACGCCACCGTGGCCCTCCTGCCGGTGGCCATGGCGGTCATCGGCGTACTCGGCGCCGTGCCCTTCGGCTTCATGGCCGACCGACGCCGGCGCACCTACGTGTTGGGTGGCGCCATGCTGGCGTGGACGGCGTGCATGGGGTTCAACGGCCTGGCGTGGAGCTTCTGGGTGCTCCTGGCCTTCCGCCTCGGAGTGGGCTTTGCCGAGGCCAGCAGCTCGGCTTCGATCTCCCTGATCGGTGACTACTTCCCTGTCGCCCAGCGGGCCGGCCGGATGGGTCTGTATCAGGCCGGCAGCATCGTGGGCAGCCTGATCGGCTTCCTGGGGGGCGGGGTGGCGGTGGCCATCGGCGGGTGGAGGTGGGCGTTCTGGTTCTGGGTCCCCCTCGGCGTGGCCACGGTCGCCTATCTACTGGCCCAGCCCGAGCCCCACCGGGGCCACCAGGATGTCGACTTCGAGGCCGATCGGGCCGCGGCGGCCGCCTCGACGGCGGCCAGCTTCACCGAGGCGGGGACGACGGCTGTCAGTTTCAATCACCCCGGCTCGGCGGGCCAGCAGGGGGCGATGGCCTTTGCCGAGCGGCTGCCCGCCCCCCGCCGGGTGGGCACGCTTGACTACGCCACCGCCGGCGTCACCGACATCCTGCGTGAGTTGTTCCGCATACCCTCGATGTGGTGGGCCCTATTGGCCCTCACCCTGGCCCAGGCCATCACCGCCGCCCTCAGTTTCTGGGCCATCCCCTTCTTCGAGCGGGTCGACCACCTCTCCGCGGTGGAGGCCGGCGCCTTCACCGGAATCCTCCTGCCGGCGGCCATGCTTGGAGTCCTCGGCGGGGGGGCCATTGCCGACCGCCTCAACCGGAGGGGTGTCCTCAACGGCCGGATCTACGTGGTGGTGGCCGGCTCGGTTCTGTCCGGCATCGGCCTGCCCATCGGCTTCGGGACGCACAACCTGGCCCTCAGCGGTCTGTTCCTGCTGATAGGCGGCTGTGGGGTGACGCTTCCGATCGCTCCGAGCGAGGCCCTCTTCAACGACGTGGTGGTGGCCGGCCTCAGAGGACGGGCGGCCAGCGTGCGCTCCATGGTGCGCGCCGCATCCAGCGCCGGCTCGCTCATCGTCGGGTACATGGCCGATCATCTGGGCGGTCCGGCTGCCGACCACGCCGCCGGGCTGCAGGAAGCGCTGGTCATCTTCGCCCCCGTCTGCGGCCTGGCCGGCATCGCCTTCATCTTCGCCAGGCGGTCCTACGGTCACGACATGGCCTTCGCCTGCGCCGAGGCCTCCCGCCTTGTGGGTCCGAAGGTATGACCATACGATGCCGCCCACTCCGGGCCCGGCCCGGTCGGACCACTGCTGAGGGGGGAAGGCCAATGGCTCGCGTCGACGCTCGCCCGACCCTGTACGTGCTGGCCGCGGTGGGCGTGCTGAGCCTCGGTCTCAGCGCCTGTGGGACCCGCCTGCCGCGTAGCGCCTTCAGCGGATCGCAGGACCTCTCCGCCTCGGCGCCGGCGGGGGGCTCGAACGCCACGGGCAACGGGAGCCAATCGGGTGCCTCCTCGGCGGGCGCCCCCTCGGCGGCAGGGACCCCGGGCGCCAACGTCGCCTCGGGCGGGGCGGGCGCGAACTCCGGCGGGACGGGCGGGGCGAGCGGTTCCTCCGGCGGGGGGGTGGCGGGCGGTCCCACCGGGGCGGCCGCCGGCTCCGGCAGCGCCAACGACGTCGGAGTCACGGCCAGCAGCATCACCATCGGGAACGTGACGTCGGTACAGGGTGCCCTGGGTCCCGACGCCTTCGGTGTCAGCCTTCCCGGGCTCCAAGCCTGGGTCGCAGCCACCAACGCCAGCGGTGGGATCAACGGGCGCAAGATCATCCTCGATACCTGTGACGACTCCGAGGACGGCCAGCAGAACCTGGCCTGCACCGACCAGCTGGTGACCAAGGACCATGTCTTCGCTCTTGTCGGCAACAACAGCGATGCCTGTGCCTCCTCGGCCCACTTCGAGTACACCCAAGGCGTGCCCGACGTCGGGTTCCCGCTGTGCAACGGCTACTACAAGTACCCGAACATGTTCAGCGCCTATGGAACCGGATACCCGCGCAAGGCGGCCATGCCCGCCAATGAGCAGAACCAGGCCAACATCTACAAGTGGTTTGCCGCCAACCGCCATGTCAGCAAGGGTGCCTACTTCTTCTACATAATCCCCATCTCCCAGCAGCAGGGCTATGCCGAGGAGACGGAGGCGGCCTCGGTGGGAATCGCCACCACCTACGAAGGCGGCGGCAGCCATGAGGGTGAGAACCCCGCTGATCCGACCTTCGACACGGACGTCATCAACATGCGGGCCGATAAGGTCGACTCGGTCTACGACGCCATGGACGTGGCCGGCAACGAGAAGCTGTGCGCGGCTATGGACCGCCAGGGCTTCACGGTGAAGGCCAAGGTCTCCACCGTTGAGGTGTTCGGCCAGTCC
>DATLUK010000115.1:0-5874 GCA_035533195.1 Acidimicrobiales bacterium
GGAACATCTCTCGCGCCCTGGGCGGGGAGCCGATCGGTACGCTTATCCAGTGATGGAGGACGACTCCCTAGTCGGGCTCGCCCTGGCCGAGGCCCGGGACAAGATGACCAAGGCGGTGGGCCACGCCCAGGAGGAGTTTGCCGCCGTGCGCACCGGGCGGGCTGCCCCGGCCCTGGTCGAGCGCATCCGGATCGACTACTACGGCACCGAGGTTCCCCTGCGGGACATCGCCGGCATCAATGCCCCCGAGGCCAGGCTGTTGGTCATCTCCCCCTATGACAAGGGCTCGACTAAGGCCATCGAGAAGGCCCTTCAAAACTCTGATCTGGGCATCAACCCCAGCAGCGACGGCCAGGTCATCCGTCTGAGCTTTCCCCCTCTGACCGAGGAGCGCCGCAAGGACCTGGTCAAGGTGGTGCGGCACAAGGCGGAGGAGGCCAGGGTGGCGGTGCGCAACCTGCGCCGCAGCGCCCGTCACGATCTCGAGGGCATGGAGAAGGAGGGGGAGATCACCGCCGACGACGTCGAGTGGGCCGAGAAGGAGTTGGACAAGCTCACCCAGGACCAGGTGGCCGACATCGACCGGCTGCTCCAGCACAAAGAGCAGGAGCTGCTCGAGGTATAGCCGGAGCCGGGCAGCGGCCCGGGGCCGGGGCTCAGTCGAGCCGAGGAGGAGGCAACCGTGGACGCTGACAACGAGGAAGAACGGGAAGAAAAGGCTCCGGCCCCTCCCCGCAACGAGGGGGTACGGATCATCGGCGCCGATGAGGCGGCCGCGGCCCTGGAGGCCGGCCAGGCCGCCGGGCGCCGGCCCGATGACGCCCCCCGTTTCGGGGACGTGCCCGAGGCCCCGGCAGCCGGACCGGCTCCGGCGGCCCGCTTCCCCTTGCCTGATGCCGTGGATCCCAGCCGGCTGCCCCGGGCTCCGCTGGCCGGCGCCGGCTCGGCCGGCGCCGACATGCCGCACTGGACCGAGCCGGCCACCGGGGAGGTGCCGGCCATCCTCTCCACGGGGTCAGGGGTGGGGACCGGTCGGGAGGAAGACGATGACATGTCCGCCTGGTCGGGATTTGCCGGCGGCGCCCGCTGGCGGGACCAGCCCCGGGACTGGGACGACGCCGGCTTCGAGAACGACCTGGAGCCCGATCAGATGGTGGCCGGCTCGGTGCCCCCCGACCCGGACGACCCGTTCGGCTACGAGTACGACCTGGACGCGGAGGCCGATCCGGCTCCGGCCGCCCCGGGCCGCTCCGGTGGTCGGCTGTGGAGCCGGTTGGCCGGACGACCCCGGACGGCTCGGCCCTCAGGACGGCGGGGCCGGCCGGCGCCGGAGGACGCCACCCTGATCGATCCCTCTGCCGAGCCCCTGCTGGTCGATGAGGACGACGCCTGGGAGGACCCCGAGCTGCCCCTGCCGATCGGGGCCACCCAGGCCAAGACCGCCGCCGGGGAGGTGCGCATCTCCAGCCGGAGTTTGAGTCCCCCCGGCCCCGGCCCCGCCGTCCCAGGCTTGGAGCCTGGCCGCCGGGGCGGCGGGCCGGCATCGGTCGGCGTGCGGGTAGCCACCGGGGTGGGGATCGGCCTCCTGCTCGTCCTGGTGGCTCAGTTCGGGCCGGCGCCGCTGCTGGCCCTGTCCGCCTTGGCCGTGCTGCTGGCAGCCATCGAGGGCTACTCGGCCCTGCGCCGGGCCGGCTACAAGCCGGCCACCCTGCTCGGCCTGACGGGGACCGTTTCCCTGATGGTCGGCGCCTATCTCAAGGGGGAGACGGCCCTACCTCTGGTGGCCGTTCTCACCGTCGTCTTCGCACTGATCTGGTACCTGGCCGGAGTGGTCCGGGCCCGCCCGGTCATGAACATCGGCGCCAGCCTGGTGATGTTCATGTGGGTGGGATTCCTGGCCTCATTTGCCGGGCTGCTCCTGGATCCGACCCAGTTCCCCCATCGCCATGGCGTCGCCTTCATGATGGCCGCCGTTATCGCCGCCGTCGGCTACGACGTGGGCGGGTTTGCCTTTGGCCGCCGGCTGGGACGGCGGCCCTTGGCCCCCGTCATCAGCCCCAACAAGACCTGGGAAGGCCTGGTCGGAGGGATGGTCACCAGCCTGGTGGTGACTTCGGTCGTGGTCAGTCAGATCTCGCCCTGGAGCCTCAAGGACGCCATAGCCCTGGGCGTGGTCGGAGCGGTGGTGGCCCCGGTGGGCGACCTGTGCCAGTCGATGATCAAGCGGGACCTCGAGGTCAAGGACATGGGGGCGGTGCTGCCCGGTCACGGAGGCATGCTGGACCGCATCGACGCCATCCTCTTCGTCCTGCCCGCCACCTACTACCTGGTCAGGGTGCTGGGCATCGGGTGAGAACGGTCAGCCTGGTCGGCTCCACCGGATCGATCGGGCGTCAGGCCGTGGACGTCATCCTCGGACGGCCCGACGCCTTCAAGGTGGTCTGCCTGGCCGCCCGGGGCTCGGCCCGGGGATCGATCGAACTCCTGGCCGAGCAGTCCCGCCTGCTGAGGCCGGAACGGGTGGTGGTGGGCGATGCCGAGGCGGCCGCCGCCCTCCGGGGACAGCTGCCCGCCGGCATCGATGTCGAGCACGGGCCCGAGGCCCTGGGCGGGGCGGCCCTGGGGGCGGAGGTGGTCCTCAACGGGGTGGTCGGATTTGCCGGGCTGCCGGTGACCCTGACCGCCCTCCGCAACGGGGCCAGGCTGGCCCTGGCCAACAAGGAGTCCCTGATTGCCGCCGGCCCGGTGGTCAATGCCGCCCGCCGCCAGGGCGGCGGCGAGATCGTCCCCGTGGATTCCGAGCACGCCGCTGTCCACCAGTGCCTGCGCTCCAGCCTCGACCCGAAGCTGGAGGTGGCCCGCTTGGTGATCACGGCCAGTGGCGGTCCGTTCCGGGGCATGGGCGCCGAGGAGCTGGAGAGGGTGGGTGTGACCGACGCCCTGGCCCATCCGACCTGGGCCATGGGTCCGAAGATCACCGTGGACTCCTCGACGCTCATGAACAAGGGCCTGGAGGTCATCGAGGCCCACGAGCTGTTCGACATCGGCATGGACCGGATAGAGGTTCTGGTGCATCCCCAGTCGATCGTGCACTCGATGGTCGAGTTCAGCGACGGGGCCACCCTGGCCCAGCTCTCCATGCCCGACATGCGCCTGCCCATTGCATACGCCCTGTCCTACCCCGAGCGCTGGCCGGTGCCGTTCGGCCGGATCGACTGGACGACCCTTTCCCAGCTCGACTTCGAGCCCCCCGACCCCCGTCGCTTCCGATGCCTGGCCCTGGCCTACGAGGCGGGCCGGCTCGGCGGCTGCGCCCCGGCCTGGCTGAGCGCGGCCAACGAGGTGGCCGTGGCCGCCTTCCTGGACGGCCGCATCCGCTGGGTGGATATAGCCGGAGTGGTCGAATCGGCCATGGACGCCTACCGACCCCGCCCGGCCGAGACGGTGGAGGATGTCCTCGACGCCGATGCCGGCGGGCGGCGCTCGGCTACCGACGCAGTGGGCGTCAGGGCGGAGGTGGCATGAGCACGACCCTGGCCCAGACCGGAGCCGACGTCCAAGGACCGGGCGGCCCGTACGGCCCCGACGGCCCGGACGGGTCCGGCGGTCCGGGCGGCCCCTCCGGCCCCGGCGGCCGGCCCCCGGGCCCCTACGGTCCGGCCGAGCAGCGGGCTGCCCTCCTGCGCCTGGCCCTGATAGTCGGGGTCGGCGTGGTGGTGGCGGCCGCCTTCGGGGTACTGCGGACCCTGGCCGTGGTGGCCGCCATCGTGGTCATGATCATGCTCCACGAGCTGGGGCATTTCGCCACGGCCAAGTGGTCGGGCATGAAGGTGAGTGAGTACTTCCTCGGCTTCGGCCGCCGCCTCTGGTCAGTGCGGGTGGGGGAGACGGAATACGGGGTCAAGGCCATCCCGGCCGGTGGTTACGTGCGCATCCTGGGCATGACAAACCTGGAACAGGTAGACCCGGCCGAGGAGTCGCGGACTTATCGGGCGGCCACCTTCCCCCGCCGGCTGATGGTGGTCAGCGCCGGTTCCTTCATGCACTTCCTCATCGCCTTCGTCCTGTTGTTCGTGCTCCTGGCCGTGGTCGGCGCCCCCAACGACAACAGCACCACCATCGGATCCCTCACCCGCTTCCCGGGCACCTCGACCCCCGCCCAGCGGGCCGGCCTGCACCTGGGGGACCGGATCACCGCCCTGGACGGCCACCCCGAATCCAGCTTCAGCGACCTGCGCAACTTCATCGTCAGCCACGCCGATGAGCCGGTGACGCTCACCTTCGTCCGGAGCGGCCGCACCATGAACACCACCATCACCCCGGTCAACCTGGCCACCGCCAAGGTCACCGGTGTGGACGTGAGCGTCCCCAAAGGCACGACCAGTTACGGCTTTGTCGGCATCGGCCCGGCCGTGGTGGGCCAGCGGGTGAATCCGATCACCGCAGTCGGACAGGCCGGGGAGGACTTCGGTTCCACGGTGACCAGCGTGTTCAGCGCCCTGGGCCAGGTCTTCTCGTCGGCGGGGCTCGACGCCTACACCAGCCAGATTACCGGTCACGTCACGGCCAAGCAGGCGGCCGGCCAGCCCCGGTTCACCTCGGTGGTAGGCATCGTGTACCTGGCCCACGACGCCGCCACCAGCGGCCTGCGCGATGTCCTTGGCCTGCTCATCGAGCTCAACATCTTCATCGGTGTGTTCAACCTGGCCCCGCTTCTGCCCCTGGACGGGGGCCACGTGGTCACGGCCGTTTATGAGCGTCTCCGCTCCCGGCGGGGCCGTCCTTACCGGGCCGACATGGCCAAGTGGGCCCCGGTCACGGCGGTGGTGATGGTCACCTTGATTGTCATCGGGCTGGCCTCCATCTGGGCCGACATCTTCCATCCACCGGCCAACCCGTTCCAGTGATGCGAATCCTGATTCAACCAACTACGGGGAGACCCCGATGAAGTCCACAGGCACCATGGCCGAGCGACGCAAGACCCGACAGATCATGGTCGGCAACGTCCCGGTGGGCGGTGGTGCGCCCATCTCGGTGCAGTCCATGACCACCACCAAGACCGCCGACGTCGATGGCACCCTGGCCCAGATCTACGCCCTGGCCTCATCGGGGGCCGACATCGTCCGCTGCACCTGTAACGAGCCCGAGGCGGCCGAGGGACTGGCCCGAATCGTGCCCCGCAGCCCGGTGCCAATCGTGGCCGACATCCACTTCCACTACGAGCGGGCCCTGGAGGCACTGGAGGCCGGGGTGGCCTGCCTGCGCCTCAACCCGGGCAACCTGCGCAAGCCGGAGGAGATCCGCCTGGTGGCCAGCGAGGCCAAGGACCGTGGGGTGCCGATCCGTATTGGCGTCAACGCCGGCTCCCTGCACCCGGACCTGTACAGGAAGTACGGAGGCGCCACCCCCGAGGCGCTGGTCGAGTCGGCCCAGATGGAGCTGGCCTACTTCGAGGAAGTCGGCTTCGAGGACGTCAAGATCTCGGTCAAGGCCTCCAACGTGCCCCTCATGATCGAGTCCTACCGCCAGCTCTCTGAGGTCACCGACCATCCCCTCCATCTGGGGGTGACCGAAGCCGGCCCTCCCCCGGCCGGGCTGATCAAGGGCACGGCCGGAATCGGCACCCTCCTGGCCGAAGGGATCGGGGACACCATTCGCTATTCGCTCACCGCCGATCCGGTGGAGGAGGCCCGGGCCGGCCGCCAGCTGCTGGAGGCCATGGGCCTGCGCGAACGCAAGGGCCTCGACCTCATCGCCTGTCCCTCCTGCGGGCGGGCCGAGATAGACGTCATCGGCCTGGCCGCCGAGGCCCAGATCGCCCTGGAGGCCAGGAACATCCCCCTGCAGGTGGCGGTCATGGGTTGCGTGGTCAAC
>DATLUK010000116.1:0-3855 GCA_035533195.1 Acidimicrobiales bacterium
TGCCCTGGCGCATCCCCTGGGTGGGGTCATGGTTCTCCCAGAACACCGCCAGAAGCTCGGCATAGGAGACCTTGGCCGGGTCGAAGACGACCAGGACGGCTTCGGTGTGGCCGGTCCGGGCGCTGCAGACCTCCTCGTAGGTCGGATTGGGAGTGAACCCGCCGGCGTAGCCGGCGGCGGTGGTGTAGACGCCGGGCAGGGTCCAGAACTTCCGCTCCGCGCCCCAGAAGCACCCCATGCCGAATATGGCCGTCTCTGAGCCCTCCGGGAACGGCGGGCCGATGGGCGTGTCGAGGACCAGGTGGCGCTCAGGCAGCGGCATGGCCTGCTGCCGCCCGGCCAGAGCCTCTTCCGGGGCGATCAGGCGCGACTTGTGCTGGCGGTCAATCAACACTGGATGGCCTCCTCTGGGGTGACGCAGTCAACAACCCCGCCGGCCCCGACATCCTTCCCCGGGCCGCTACTTTGACAGGGCCCGGGGCGGTAGCTCAGTGGTTAGAGCAGGCGACTCATAATCGCTCGGTCGCAGGTTCGATCCCTGCCCGCCCTACCAGTCCAGCTCCGGGGCTGGGACTCGAACCCAGAACCGTCGGCTTAACAGGCCGCTGCGCTGCCGATTGCGCCACCCCGGAATGAGCGGTGGACGATAGCAGTGCGGCCATCAGGCCCATCACCTGACGGTGTGACCGCGAGGAGGCGTAGGAGACGTAGAGGCATCCGAACTGGTGCTTGTTGCTTCGGATGGTGGCATCAGGTGTAGCTCGGTAGGCCACCCAGAAGTTGCCGAGGGGAATACCGCTCACGAGGGACCAATGATCCTGGGCCGCGGCCAGGTCCAGCCCCTGGTGCAGGTACACCCGGGCATGCAGCCGATCCTCCTCAGGCTGGAAGAACCGCCGGAGCCAGGTCATGAACAGCCGCACCATGCCTGGGTCCGTATTGGCGAAGCCCACGCACCCATCCCGCTTCGATCCCTCACCAGCGTAGAGGGCCGTCCCGGCCACCAGGAGGTCCCGGTCCGAGAGTTCCTCGATCAGCGACCTCCCCCCACTCGAGCCTTCCTCGATCTCGGCCTGCTTCCGGCGCTGGAGGGCGTTGGGGGCCCGTCGGCGAGGGCCCTGCCGGCGGATGGGACCGGGAAGCTCCACGTCCCTCACCCACAGGGAAACAGAGGAGCGGGAGACCCCCAGGCGGCCGGAGATGTCGGCCAGGGTCAGGCCCGAGGCCCGCATCTCCCGCGCCGCCGCCTGTTCGGTCAGCTCGCCCCGATAGCCCATATCCAGAGCCTTCCAGGCAGGTGTAACAGGTCCGCCCTTCACATCCGGCGGATAACGGGGTATGAACAGGGGATGAGATTCAAGACCGGGCTGGTGCTGGGTGCGGGCGTGGGCTACTACCTCGGTGCGGCCGCCGGCCGGCCCCGTTACGAACAGCTGCGGCGTCTTCTGGACCGGGCGGGTGGCTCCGAGGCGGTGAGCACTGCCGGGGGGAAGGCCAGGGCCGTCATCGATCTGACTCTGGAGCGGGCCCGGGACGCAATCGATGCCAGGGTGACCCGGACGGACTCCGGCGCCGGAGCCCCGCATCCCGACCCTCGCCACCGCCCCAACCCGCGCCACCGGGCCCCACTGCACCGGGTCACCGAGAGTGGAAAGGCCCCGACTCTCAATGGGGCCGGCGCCTGACCGGCTGACCTCACAAACGGGGGCGCACCGGCTGCGTGCGCCGAACCCGGAGCTACTGCTCTTCCAGGTAATCCCTTAGCGGCTGACTGCGCATCGGATGGCGCAGCTTGGCCAGGGTCTTGGCTTCGATCTGGCGGATGCGCTCCCGGGTGACGCCGAAGACGCGGCCCACTTCCTCCAGGGTGCGCATCTGGCCGTCATCCAGGCCGAAGCGGAGGCGCATGACCTCCTGCTCGCGATCGCTCAGCTGATCCAGGGCATTCTTGATGGCCTCGTTCAGCATGCTCCGGGTGGCGGCATCGAGGGGCATGACGGCGTCCTCGTCCTCGATGACGTCGGACAAGCTGAAGTCCTCGTCCCCCATCGGCTGTTCCAGGGAGACGGTGTCCTGGCCGATGCGCTGAATCTCGCGCACCCTCTCCGCCGTCATCTCCAGCTTCTGACCGATCTCCTCAGCCGTCGGCTCGCGACCGAGCTCCTGGAGCATGGCCCGCTGCATCCTGGTCACCTTGTTGATGGTCTCCACCATGTGGACCGGGATACGGATGGTGCGAGCCTGATCGGCGATGGCCCGGGTGATGGCCTGGCGGATCCACCACGTGGCGTAGGTCGAAAACTTGAAGCCCTTGGTGTAGTCGAACTTGTCCACCGCCCGCATCAGGCCGAGGTTCCCCTCCTGGATCAGATCCAGAAAGGCCATCCCCCGGTTCCGGTACCGCTTGGCGATGGAAACGACCAGGCGCAGGTTGGCCTCTATCAGCAGCTCCTTGGCCTGCAGGCCGTCGGCCACGACCAGCGCTTCGGCCTGGAGCACCTCGGATTGAGCGAGCTCACCGAAGTTGGCCTCCAGCGCGCTTATCCGCGCCGAGGCATGCAGACCTGCCTCCACCCGACGGGCCAGGGAAACCTCCTGATCGGACCGCAGCAGAGAGACCTTGCCAATCTCCTTCAGGTAGGCCCGCACCGGATCGGAACCGAACGCTCCACCGCCGGCCCGCGCTTCATCATCGGTGCGAAACTCGGCCGGGCGCCGGCGCGTGGTCGGTGCCATCGGTGCAGGCATGGCCGGGGCCACGTCGGTTTCGGCCTCCGGAATCGCCACGTCGGCGGCCGCCTCCGGCGCCGGCTCATCGCTGACGGTCGGCGCCCGGTCAGCGTGGTGCTGCAACTCGCTCACCGCATCGACAGTCAGAGGATCGGCCTCATCCGGGTCGTCGATGTATACGATTCCCTCGGCCCGCACCCGAGCGACCACGGCGTCGATGAGGGGAGCGCTGAGCTCGACCCGGTCGAGCACAGCCATGAGATCGTCCTGAGTGAGTACGCCCCGCTTGCGCCCCGCCGCCAGAAGTTGAGCGAACTTCTGGCCCCCGGCAGCCACCGATTCTTCCAACGAGGAAGTGGCGTCGATAGATGGCGATATAGCGCTATCGCTCAATTTTCGCCCTCCCCTCGTTCCGCCAGCCACGCTACCAGCCGACGGGACGCCTCCACTCGCTCGCCCGGATCGGCCAGAGCCTCCATCTCCAATTTGAGCCAACCCAGGGTCTGGGCGATCTCGGCAAATCTGTCCTCCGACGCCCTCGACTCGGCCCGCAACTCGACCTCGGCGCGCGAGGCGGCCGCCCACACCAGCGTGGCCACGGTCTCGTCGGCATCTTCATCGGATTCCTCAACAGCCAGACGGGCAAGGAGAGCCCCCACTTCGGGCTCGGCCTCCTCTATGGCCTGATGCAGGGTCGCGGAGTTGGCCAGGCGGACGAAGGCCGACTGGTGGAGCGGATCCACGAAAAGTGCCTCTTCCAGCCGGTCGGCCACCTCGGCCGGGCGGTGCACGGCCAGGCGCAGTGCGTCGCGCTCGACCAGCGTGCTCCGCCTCGGCGCAGGCGCCTGCCGGCCGCGACCGTCGCCCCTCTCCGCGCCCGCACCGGCGCCCCGATGAGACGCGCCGGCGTCCGCGCCGCCAGCGGCCCTCCGGGTGGCCGGACCAGAGGCTGGCAGCATCCGTCGCAACGACTCGGGGTCGGCAATCATGCGACGCAACTCCCCCACCTCCACCCGACAGCGCTCCGCCACCAGGGTCACGTACTGATCCCGCACCAACTGATGAGGGTGCTCGGATATGACCAGCAGAGCCTCCTCGGCGGCCCGGGCCCTCCCTTCGGGACTG
>DATLUK010000117.1:0-2708 GCA_035533195.1 Acidimicrobiales bacterium
TAGACCGCCACGATGTGGCCGTCGTGGGGGCCGATGAGCTGCTCGGCCACGTTGAGCTGCCAGCGACGGGAGTCCTCGGGGGACTGGTGGTCCTCGGTCGAGGTTCGGACATAGGCGGCGAAGAGCATCGTCATGCCAGGGTCATCCCGGGAGTCCTCATTGGCCCATTCTGGCCGGGGGCTGTGACTCGCGACTCGCCAGAGGAGACGGCTCGGGCCCACCGTGAGACTCGAGGTAGGCACGGACGATGTCGCCCAGCAGCCTGGCGGCCGAGGGCGTGAGTGCCGGGCGATCCTGGTCGGCATCGACCACCGGGGGATGCGATCGGGCTGAGACGGTGGCAGTCGCTCCTTCCGACTCGACGGCCGCGAGGGTGATGACCGACTCGGCGGCCGGGGCCAACCTGACACCGCCAGCGCAAGAGGAGAGGCGTAGTTCCGAGCGGTCGGCCTCGCCCGGGCTGAGGGGGCCGAGATCGGGTCCTTGGTTCGGCACTGCCTTGGAGCTTCGGGTCATCGGGACATCTCCATGGAACAGATCGATTCGGGCTCAGGTAGCGACCCCCGGGGCGGGGGCGAGCCCATTGGGCGAGCTTGAGGAACTAGGCCAGATGGCGGCCTTCGATCTCGCGTGATCGGCGTGCCGGTCGACAGACCTGGGCCCAAGTGATGGGCGACGTGGACCCGCGGCAGGTACAAGGCCCAGTCGGTGAGATTCACCCCGTCCCGGGCGATGATCCGAGTCCCGCGCACCCATCCCGGATCCCCACCGGATGGCAACGCCCGTCCCGCTGCCGTCCCGCCAGCCTCATCCCGGCGGGCCCCATCCCCCGGACAGACCCTTGCAGGTTCCCCTCCGGGAAACCTGCGGGACCGGGGTTCCCGGTCGAGCCAGCCGGAGGGACCCGCGGGGGCAGGAGACTTCCTTCCGGGGTGGATGGCCCCGGCTCGGAGCGGGCTGGGACCCCAGCGGGACGGAAACGGGAACGTCGCCGGGACGCCCCGGCATCCCGCGGTGCTTGAAAAGCGGGCCGTGCCGGTCGGTTCATGGCGGTCCCGGCCCCAGTGGTCGCGGCCAATCAACTCTGCTCGAACGCTCCGGCCGGGTGAGGCGGTAACGCCAGGGCCCAACGACGGGACGGGGTAGGGGAGTCGGACGGGGGTCATGGATCAGATCCGTCGGGCCGGTTCGACCCGGGCGGAGTCACGAATCTGGCGGAGGTCGGCCGGGGCGAAGGCCAGGCGACCGGTGAGCTTGTAATACGGGATCACCCGTTCGGCGACCCGCCGGCGCATCCAGCGCACGGTGACACCCAGGAAGGCGGCGGCCGCCTCGATGTCGACCAGGTCTTCCTCCGCCCCGCCCCCGCCCGGCGCCGGACCGGTCACGGCGCAGCCCCCGCTTCGGAAGGACGAGTCGATGTGATGGGGGAGACAAGGCGGCAACTACGCCGGGCGGTCGGGGACCGCCCGGCCATGTCCATTGTCTCCTCGGGCCGGCCCGGGCTCGTCAAGGGCCACTCGGCCACCCGTGGCCTCGTTCGGCTCCGCCGCCCCTGGACGACCCCTGCAAGGGTCCCTGTCGGGGAGAGGCTCCTAACTCCTCGGATTCCCCACAATCTTCCCCACACCCTGGCCATGGCGGGATCATGCGCCGCCACCTTCCCCAACCACTTCCCGAAAACCTTCCCCAAATAGAAATTTCCGGTCGGACCCGCGGGGGACGGGACGGCCTCCCGGTTCCCGCCCGCTCGCCGGCGTGGGCAGATGGCGTCCCTGCTCCGGGGCCTTTTCCCCAATCCAAGGAAGAGATGGGGAATGGGACCGGGCCGTTCCCCAATTCCATCCCAGCCTGTTTGGGGAATCAGAAATCCCCTCCGGACCCCCGGGGATGGCCTTCCCCGGTCTCGGGCCCGGCGCCCCAGGGCCATGGGCGGAGTCAGCTGGTCCGCGCCGGTCGCCAGGAGGGCCACGTCCGTCTCGTCAATGGCTGAATCCACCTCCAACTCCTCCCTGCCGCCCGGGCTGGCTCGCCCCACGCCGCGGCTTCCCGGTAGTCATACGCAAGCGAACCGGTACAACTACCGGCACAAGAACCGGCACAAGGACCGGTACGCGTCTTTTTTTTCCGGACAAGACCTGGGACAGGGAGCCCCGCCGGAGGAGAACTGGGACAGAACCTGGGACAAGAACCGGGACACGCCCGCCCGTGTGTCCGAGCGGGGGCCAGAACCGGTCCCAACCGTCACAACTACCGTCACAACTACCGTCACAACGGCCGGACCAGGTAGTGGACCGAGCGGAGGCCCAGGCCGGCGGCTTCATCGCCAACCTCGGGGACGCCCACAACAGGCGAACCGGGTCGTCATCGGCGCGCCGGTCGTCGCCGGGGCGCCAGACCGGGACCCCCATGGCAACGTGATCCTCACCACCGTCCTGAGCACCGCCCCGGGCTGGCCGCACGGCGCCGGGCGAGGACGCTGTCCCAGATACTCGGACGCAGGCACGCTGTCCCAGATACTCGGACACCGAGGCCTCGATCCTCCCCGTGGCACAGCGTCGCGGATGCATACCTCACTAAGCCCGTGACCGAGCCCGTTCCTCGCGTTGCCCGCTCGACAACCTGCCCGGTCCAGCACAACCATTGACCGCTACTTACCGAGCGTGAGATAACCCTCGACAGGCGTCACAGCCAAGGCGCATAACCAC
>DATLUK010000118.1:0-6894 GCA_035533195.1 Acidimicrobiales bacterium
CCCCGTCCCAACGAGACCCAAGTGCGACTGCTCCGACTCCTCAAAGTCGACCCCACAGCGCGCCTGCACTGAGCCGGTGAACCTCTTTGATCAATCGTCGACCTTCACGTCCGGTCATGTGCGGAATGCCCGGCTAGCGGCGCGACGGCGTCGGTGCGCACCAGCCATTTACTGGTACCGATCGGCAACACCGTCTCGACCACGGGCCCGGCGAGGGGGAGTGGACGCTTCGTGGCGACTACCAGCTGATCGGGCTGCGCAGTCGACGCGGCATACAGGGCGACATTGATCTGCTTGTACGGACCCTTGACGGTGACTGTCGTCACCGAGGGATGGACCACGCTTTCATCGAGAACTGCGATTCCCGTCGGGCCTCCACCGACGATGAAGGCGATGACCTGCTCGCCACCGATACGCACGACGCCGGTGGCAGACAAAGCCGGACCGCCGTGAGCGATCGCGGTGGCAAGTGGCGACGGAACTGGCTGGCCCAGGACGAGCCCGTGGCCCGCTACGGCAAGGACTTGACCCGAACGTATGAGGGCCACCGTGGTACCTGGCGTCTTCGTGAAGGGTGCAGCTTCTGCCTGGAACACCGATGGTGATGCACCGGTGGCGGTGGCCACGGCGTCGATGGCTGTCAATGCCGTGCCCTCCTCGGACAAGGCCGACTGCAACAATTCCGTGACCTGCCCGGCTTGGGTTTCGAGCAGGGCGCGGTTCTGGTCCTCAACGCTGTGCCGTGTCACCAAGGACGAGCCGACGATCAGCGCGACGACGACGAGGGCGATCACGACCGAAAGCGGCGAAACGGACGGACGTGCTCTGGCCATCCATACCGCCCGCTCTGATCGGTTTCGTCGTGTCAGCTGAACGACCGTCATCATAGGGCTAGGCCAGCTTGGATGGCCACTGGGTACGCCGTCCTGAAGACCTCGAGGGGATCGATGCGCTTGGCCAGGAGCGGCGCCGCCTCAGACCGCCAGCCGCTCGAGCAGATCGATGACCGCCCCCGGTCCGGACAGCTTGTTCACGGCACCGACGGCCCCGGCCGCTTCGGCCCGCGCGTTCAAGACGTCGGGGTCCACGGCTGAGAACATCACCACCCGGCATCCCGGGCTGGCCTGGCGGATGCGGCGCACCGCCTCTGATCCGTCCATTCCCGGCCCGAACCCGTCCAGGATCACCACGTCGGGCAGTTCGGCCGCGGCCATCTCCACCGCCCCGGCCCCGCTACAGGAATCGGTCACTTCGTGACCCTCCTGGGAAAGGACGAGACGGAGCAGGTAGCGCATGTCCGAGCAGTCATCCACCACCAACAAGCGCATGGATCATCCACCCTTCCCAGACCACCCGGCCCTACCTTGGACCGGAGTTGACACAGGCCATCCTGACGATTGTGCGCTTTGTCGGCAATCAGCACTGCGAGCCATTTGTCATGGTCATTTCTGACTAAAGGGGACAAATTGGACCGCTCGGCGGGCCATTAGCCTGGCCGGGTGCGCCAGCGCTGGATGAGCCGACGGGCCCTCCTGCTCCACCTGGCCGTCCTGGTGGTGGCCCCCGGCTGCCTGGCCGCCTTCGGGTGGCAGCTGCACCGGGCCCTGGCCGGCAACGATCTGTCCTGGGCGTACTGCTTCGAGTGGCCCATCTTCTCCGTCCTGGCCCTGGTGGGCTGGTGGCAGTTGATCCATGACGGTGGCACCGCCCCGGCCGACCGGTCCGACCGGCCCCTCGCCACGGAGCCCCTCTCGCCTCTGGTCCCCCACTGGCGGGACGATCCGGAGGACGAGGAGCTGGCCGCCTACAACCGCTGGCTGGGAGAGCTCGCCTCCTCCGGCCGGCGCAAGACCTGGCGTACGTGACGGGTATCTCCGGGGCGCTGCTGCGCTACCGGATAATGGCCTACTCCGTCGGCGTGGGCCTGGCTGTGCTGGTCTTCATCGGCATGCCCCTTCAATACCTGGCCCACACCAAGTCGGTGGTGGCCATCGTGGGGCCCGTCCACGGTTTCCTCTACATCCTCTACCTGGCCGCCGCCCTGGACATGGCCCGCCGGTGCCGGTTCACCCTCCTGCAGATGGCGGCCATGGTCGGGGCCGGCCTGATCCCGTTACTGGCCTTCGTCATCGAGCACATCGTGACCGCCAGGGTCAGGGCCCGCTTCCCCCAGACCCTGGCCGGCGGCCGGTCACTGGGAGCCTGACGGCGCCGTTCCCAGTGTCACGCTGATGTTGAGGAGCCTGGTCCCCCGGTAGACGCCGAGGGTGACTGTCTGGCCCGGGTTGTATCCCCGCAGATCCTGGGTGAGGTCGTCCCAGGCGGCCACGCCGGTGCCGTCCAGGCTCACGATCACGTCCCCGGGCTGGATCCCGGCCTTGGCCGCCGGCGTGTTGGGCCCGACCGTTTCCACCAGCGCCCCCGTGCTCGGGGTCAGCCCGTACTCCTGTTGCTGCTGAGGAGTCTCGTCTCCTCCCTGGATGCCGAGGTAGGCCCGGGGCAGGGTGATGGTGCCTCCCTTGCGCAGCAGGGGGACCAGATGGGTGATGGTGTCGGCCGGGATGGCGAAGCCGATGTTCTGGGCCTGGGCGCTGCCGGCGTTGACCGCCTCGTCGGAGTTCATCCCGATCACCTGGCCCCGGGAGTTGACCAGCGGCCCGCCCGAGTTGCCCGGGTTGATGGCGGCATCGGTCTGCAACAGGTTGGCCAAGGTGATGGTGGCGCCGCTGTTGGGATCCTGGATGGTGAGGCCCCGGCCCTCGGCGGAGATGATGCCGGCCGTTACCGTCGGACCGCCGGAGAGGCCGAGGGCGTTGCCGATGGCCACCACCCCGTCGCCGACTTTGACGTCGGCGGAGCGCCCGAAGCTGACCGTGGGCAGGCCGGACTCGCCCGACACCTGGATGAGGGCGACATCATCGGAGGGGTCGGTGCCGATCACCTTGGCCGCCAGGTCCTTGTCCGACCCGTTCAGGTTGACGGTGATGCTGGACGCCCCGCTCACCACGTGGTTGTTGGTCACGATCTCACCATCGGCGGTGATGATCATGCCGGTGCCCTCGTCCAGGGACGTCTGGGTGCCGCCGCCCCCACCGAAGCCGAAGAACCCTCCGTTGGCCGGGCTCTGGATGACCACCGTCGACTTGATGGTCACCACCGCCGGCAGGACCTTGGCCAGGATGGCCTGGATGTCACCGGGACGGGTGTTCAGGACGCTCGTATTGCCAGAGAACTTCTCCACCACGGTCTGACCGCCCCCGCCCGATGAGGTCCGGGCCACCAGGGCGCCCACCCCGGCCCCGATGAGGGCGGCCACCATGGCCACCGCCAGGGTGGCCCGGGGTCCCCACCCCGGCGGCGCCGCCGGCGGGGACATCGGAGGAGGCGGCGGCATTGGCGGCGTGGACCATCCCGGTTCGAAGGGGAGCCAGGCCGTTTCCTGCTCGCTCATGGCCAGTATCCAATCACCATCACGCCGTGATGGTTACCGGCGTGCCGACCGGGAGGACCTTGACCAGGACCAGCAACTGGGAGTTCTGCAGGCGGATGCAGCCGTGGCTGGCGCTGGTCCCGATCACCCACGGCTCGTCCGTCCCGTGGATGGCGATCTGGCCCGGACCTCCGTCGAATTCGGTGTAGGTGTTGGAGAAGTCGGACAGACCGAAGGCGTAGGGCCCGTAGGCGCCATTGGGGTTGTCCGACGCCACCAGCTCCGTGACATAAAACTGACCCGTCGGTGTCGGACTCGCACCGTTACCCACGGCCACCTCATGGCTCTGGATCAGGCGGCCGGACTGGTACAGCTCGAGGACGTGGTCGGTTAGGTGGACCACCACGTTGAAATCATCGCTGTAGAGCCGGACGTCGGCGGCCTGGATCCAGCCGTTGGCCCCGTTGGGCCGCTGGGGCAGAAGGACGTTGAGCCAGTTGCCCACCGCCGACTGCACCAGGAACACCAGCGGCGCCCCCAGGCTGTTGGGGTTGGCCAGGGTCGAACTGGGGGTGCCGACCGCCGGCGTCGGATAGACCGTCGCCTCCGGGCCCTTGGCGTAGGCCACGGCCCGGTCACCCGCCGGCAGCGAGTTGAGCTGGTCCTCCGCCGTGGCCGGCTTCGGGCTGGTGGTGGTGGTCGAGGCCGGAGCCGAGGTCGAATCGGTGTAGTGGATCACCGGATTCCGCCCCGGCCCGACCGTTCCTGACGACGGGTCGGTGTGGGTGGCCAGGCTGGCCAAGCCGAGGGCCAACAGCACCCCCACCGCTCCGCCACCCAGCAGCAGTCCCCGCCGGCCGGTCGCCCACGCCCGGCGCCTCCTCGTCATCGCCACCCAGAACCCTCAGCCCAGCTGCACCCGGGCCCGGCCGTGGATGGCCGAAGCCGAGGAACCGACCCGGACCTCAACGGCTCCGCCCTCCTGGGTCCAGCCGGTGCCCTCATCCCAGTGGGCCAGCTCCCGGGCCGCCACGTCCAGGACCACCTCGGCGGTCTGGCCCGGATCCAGCCAGACCTTCTCGAAGGCGGCCAGGGCGGCCGCGGGCCGCTCCACCGCCGAGCCGGGCCGGGCCAGGTACAGCTGCACGACCTCCGCTCCGGCCCGCTCGCCCGTGTTGGTGACGCTCACCGTGGCCCGGATTCCGCCCCCGTCGGCCCCTGCCGCCGCCAGCGGGCCGTAGGCGAAGATGGTGTAGGACAGCCCGTGGCCGAACCAGAACTGCGGCTCCACCGAGTTCTTGAGGTAGTGGCGGTAACCCAGGTGCAGGCCTTCCGAATAGGGGGCCAGGCCCGGCTCCAGGCCCGGGCTCTGGCCCGGCCAGAAGACGTAGGCCGGAGTGTCCTCGATACGGCTGGCCAAGGTGGTCGGCAGCCGGCCCGAGGCCTCGGCCGCCCCGGTCAACACATCGGCCAGGGCCCGGCCTGCCTCCTGGCCGGCGCACCACAGCTGCACCACGGCGGGAACCGCCGCCGCCCAGGCCATCTCCACCGGGCTGCCGGTGTTGACCACCACCACCGTCTTCGGGTTGGCCGCCACCACCTGTCGGATCAGGTCCTCCTGCACCGCCGGCAGGGGGTAGTAGGTCCGGTCCCGGCCCTCGCTCTCGATGTCCCCGTCCAGGCCGACCACCACCACGGCGGCATCGGCGGAGGCGGCCAGGGCGGCGGCCTGGGCCGGGCGGGCCGGATCGGAGGGCTCCTCGATGCGGATATCGCAGCCGAGCAGGAAGGGCATCGGCGTAGGGGGAACGATCTCCACTCCGATGACGGTGTCCTGGCCCGGCTCCAACCTCAGGGGCACCGGGTCCCGCTCGGGGCTGTCCTCGCCCTCGTATACGGCGGCCCCGTCGATCAGGACCCGGATGCGGCCCCCGCCCCGTATGTGCAGGTGATGCAGACCGGGCACCCGGGGCAGATAAACCAACTCGGCCGAGGCTGACCAGTCATCCGGATCGACCCCGGGCAACGGCGGCCGGCCGCCCAACCACATCAGGTTCGACCGCCGGACCACCCGGGTCTGGATCGGCGCCCCGGACAGCTCCCGCCCGCCGAAGAAGGATAGGAGCAGACCTTCGGCGCCGGCGTCGTCCCGGCCTTCGGGCACCCGCATGCGGCTGCGCTCCAGGGCGGCGGCCACCGTGGCCGGCGGACAGCCGGCCTCATGCACCACCTCGACCCCGGGCAGCGCCTCGGTCAGGCCCTTCAACGGGCTGATCAGATACGGCGGGCGGACCCGCGCACTGCCCCCGCCCATGGCGTGCACCTCGGCGGCGTTGGGCCCGATCACGGCCAGGCGCTTGAGCCCGCCGGCGGCCAGGGGAAGCACCGGTGCGCCATCCACGGCCTCGTTGCGCAGGAGAACGATCCCCTCGACCGCCGCCCGCCGGGCCACGTCGGTCCGGGCCGGGTCGTCATCGAAGCGCTCCTCGGCCCCGGCCATGCCGTCGACGCCCGCCCCGCCGGTCCCCGCTCCGGCGCTGCTCCCGCCTCCCGCCCCGATCGCGGCCGGCCCGTCCAGGACGCCGGTGCGCTCGGCCAGCCGCAGCACCCGCTCCGCCGCCCGGCGAACGTGGTCAACCGAGGCCATCCCCTCCCCCACCACTTGGGCCAGCTTCTGGCCCCGGAAGACCGAAGGCCCCGGCATCTCGATGTCCAACCCGGCGGCCAGCGCCTCGGCCGTGGTGTGGGTCCCGCCCCAGTCGGAGATGACGACGCCGTCCCAGCCCCACTCGTCCCGCAACAGCTCGGTCAAAAGCCACCGGTGCTCCCCGCACCAGGTGCCCCACAGCTTGTTGTAGGCCGACATCACCGACCAGGAGCCCGCCTCCAGGAGGGCGGCCTCGAATGGGCGTAGGTAGACCTCACGCAGGACCCGCTTGTCCACCTCGGAGGACATGGTGAAACGCTCGAACTCGTAGTCGTTGGCCACCAGGTGCTTGACGCAGCTGGCCACCCCTTCGCTCTGCACCCCCTGGATGTAGGCCACCGCCATCCGGGCGGTGAGGAACGGGTCCTCGCTGAAGCACTCGAAGTTCCGGCCTCCCAGCGGGCCCCGGTGCAGATTGACGGTGGGGGCCAGGTGGACGTGGGCCCCCTTGGAATGGGCCTCCTGGCCCAGGGCCCGGCCCACCTCCTCGACCAGGGCCGGGTTCCAGGTCGAGGCCAGGGCCGTGCCCGAGGGGAACAGCAACGATGGAGCTCCCCCCACGAAGTCCACGCCCCGGATCCCGTTGGGCCCGTCGGACATCTTGAGAGCGCCGAGGCCGATGGCGGGAATGGGCCGGATGGTCCAGGTGTCCTGGCCGGCCAACAGGCCGATCTGTTCATCGGTGTCGAGCTCCCCGGCCAAGCCGGCCAGGTGGTCGCCCGCCTCCGGTACTGCGCTCAAAGCTCCCCCGTTTCAG
>DATLUK010000119.1:0-4905 GCA_035533195.1 Acidimicrobiales bacterium
GCAGAAGAGATGGATGCGGGAGAGGTCGAGGGTTTCGATCAGGGCCCGCTGCACGCCGACGTGGCGGTCGATGGTGTACCAGTCATCGTCGGTCACCTTGTCACTGCGGCCGAACCCGATGTGATCGGGGGCGATGACGCGGAAGCCGGCCGTCACCAGCGCCGGAATCCAGTGGCGGTAGAGGTAGGACCAGGTCGGCTCCCCATGGGTCAGGAGGAACGGCGTGGCGTCGGCGGGGCCCTCGTCGATGTAGTGGACCCGCAGGCCTCCGATCTCCACGTAGTGCGGCGCGTAGGGCCAGTCCGGGAGAGAGTCGAAATGCTCATCGGGGGTCCGGAGGACCGGAGGGGGCGCGGCCGGTCCGGGGGCCGGGGTCACGCTCCGGTGCCGGCGTAGAGGGCCAGGCCCTCGGCCGTGGACATCCGGCGCACACCAGGGGACTCGACCACGGCCCGCAGCCAATCCGGGCGGGTGGTGGCCGACACCACGATGGGGTCGGCCAGCTCGGAACGATTCACGGCCTGGAAGACGAAGGCCACCGCGTAGTCGGGAGGCCTCACATCTCGGGACAATTCGGCCATGACGAAGGGGTCGGGTGGGGAGGGTGTGGCCGGGTCCAGGCGGATGACGTAGGGGGACCCGGGTGATGATCCGCCCCCGGCCAGCCCCGGCCCGTCGGCCAGCACCGCCCCCCGGACGAGGTCGGGCCGGGCCCCGGCTGTGAGGAGAGCTATGTAGGCGCCCAGGCCCCGGCCCAGGATGGTGGCCGGTCCGAGGTGGGCCAGGGCGGCGTCGGCGTCGCCCATCAGCGCCTCGGCCGTGTAACCGCCGCCGGCGGGGACGGTGGACTGGCCATGACCGGTGAAGTCCAAGGCATGGACCGGTCCGGCCCAGGCACTCGCCCAGGAGGGAACGGAGCTGGGGGAGCGCTCACCCAGTCCGTGCAGGAGCAGGAGGGGATGGCCATCCCCGTCCCGGAGGTGGTGGAGCGCGAGTTCGACCCGTACGTGGCGGAGCATGGTGGGACCACTCACGTGAGCGCCTCCAGCACCAGGGCGGCGGCCCGCTCCGGCTGCTCGATGTGCAGGAAGTGGCCGGTGTCCTCGAAGGCCACCAGCCGGGCGGCGGGCGGCAGATAGGCGGCGATCGACTCCGGGGTCACGCCCATTCCCATCTGCTCGGCCTGAAGCCCGACGATACCGAGCAGCGGCATCCCCAGCGCCGAGAGCCGGTGCAGAGCCCAGTCCGGCCGCCACGGCCCGAACCCCCCCATGCGCAGGGTCGGATCGATCTTCCAACGCCAGCCGTCCGGGTCGCGCCGGGCGCCCACCCCAGCCAGGTATCGGAGCCACTCGAAGGAGAGGCGGGGATTCATGTCCGCCCTACGCCGGGCCAGTTCGGAGAGCGTTCCGGGCCGGCGGGAGGCGTCGGCGGCCCGCCGGCGCCGGTCGAGCCAGTTGCGGATCTCCTCTTCCCTCATGCGGCTGCGCTCATGGTCGCTCACGTCCGGGGCCGCCCAGTTGCCCGGCAGGCCATCGAAGTTGACCAGGTAGGACACCCGGTGGGGGCAGGCGTCGGCCAGTTGCAGCATGAGATTGCCGCCCTTGGAGTGACCGAGGACGGGGATCGGGTCGGATCCGATGCTGTCCAGCACCGCCACCGCGTCGCGGACGTCTGCGTCCCAGCTGTAGAGAGGGGCGTGCTGGGAGTCCCCGTGGCCCCGCTGGTCCCATGCCACCGCCCGGAGGCCGCCGGCGGCCAGAAGGGGAGCGAAAACCGAGAAGGTCCGGGCGAAGTCGAAGCCACCGTGGGTGAGCAGGATGGGCGGAGCCGCCTCCTCGCCCCATTCATGGACCTGGATGGCGATACCGCCGGAATCCACCGTCCGGAGGCGGTCGGGGGGCCGGGCCCCGGGGTAGTCAGGCGGGACGTCCTCTTCCGCCGTAACGTCTGTTCCGGTGCCCTCCGAGTCGCTCACCGGCCGCAGACTAGGGGGCCGCCGCACCGCCCCGGAGGGGTCGTCTCGCCCTGGCCCGGAGGGCCTGTCACATCCCGGGCGCATGATGGCGCCATGAACCCCTCCGCCACCGCTCGATCCCTGGTCCTGCGCCTGATCTGGGCCGTTCCGTTCCTGGCCGCCTGGGCCCAGGGCGGGTGGCTGCGCCTGGTAGGCGTGGTGCTGGGCGTGGGATGGGCCACCGCCGTGGTGGCCGACAGCGTCCTCAGCCTGGAGGTCCCACCGGCCGCCGCCCCGGCCCCGTGCTCCGAAGCCTGGCTCAATGCGACCGGATAGACCCCGGGTAGGGCTCGGGTAGAGCTAAAGCAGCGTCGGCCGCCGGCCGGGCTGTATCCTGGGGGCGCAGCACCGCCGTAGGGCCAACGTCGTCCCGGTAGGCACCATCGATCCCGGGGTCCCATACCCGGGTCATCTGTCGCAGAGGGATGACGAGCATGAGATCAATGCCCGGGCCGACCGGCCTGTACCAACCCGGCTTCGAGCACGACGCCTGCGGCGTCGCCTTCGTAGTGGATATACACGGCCGGCGCAGCCACGGGGTGGTCGAGCGGGGCCTTCAGGCTCTCTGCAATCTCGAGCACCGGGGCGCCACCGGTTCGGACGCCAACACCGGGGACGGCGCCGGGATCCTCATCCAGATGCCCGATGCCTTCCTGCGGGCCGTAGCCGGCGTGGACCTACCTCCGGCCGGGTCCTATGGGGCTGGGATGGCCTTCCTGCCCAGGTCGGGGACCGAGGACGCCGTGCGGTCCGTCGAGAAGGTGGTGGAGGGCGAGGGCCTGGTGGTGCTGGGCTGGCGCGAGGTTCCCTTCGAGGACGCCATGATCGGGCCGACGGCCCGCACGGTGGAGCCCATTTTCTGTCAGTTGCTGGTCGGCGCCGGGGAGGGACCGGCCGGGACCGACATGGAGCGGCGGGTTTTCATCCTGCGCAAGCGCCTGGAACAGGAGGTGCCCGACGTCTACTTCCCGAGCCTGTCCACCCGGACCCTGGTGTACAAGGGGATGCTCACCGCCCCCCAGCTGCTGCCGTTCTTCCCCGACCTGACCGACACCCGCTTGGACAGCGCCCTGGCCCTGGTCCACTCACGCTTCTCGACCAACACCTTCCCCTCCTGGCCCCTGGCCCATCCCTACCGCTTCATCGCCCACAACGGGGAGATCAACACCATCGAGGGAAACCGGAACTGGATGCGGGCCCGGGAAGCCCTGCTGGCCAGCCCGCTATTGCCCGACATCGATCGGATCTTCCCGGTCTGCACCCCGGGCGACCCAAGCGATTCGGCCTCCTTCGACGAGGTCCTCGAGCTGTTGCACATGGGCGGGCGCTCGCTGCCCCACGCCGTGCTCATGATGGTGCCCGAAGCGTGGGAGAACAACCCCACCATGGACCCGGCCCGGCGCGCCTTCTATCGCTACCACGCCTCTCTCATGGAGCCCTGGGACGGCCCGGCGGCGGTGGCCTTCACCGACGGCACGCTGATCGGCGCCGTTCTCGACCGCAACGGTCTGAGGCCCCTGCGCTACTGGGTCAGCACTGACGGCCTGGTGGTGATGGCTTCGGAGGCCGGCGTGCTTGACATACCCGCCGATCAGGTGGTGCAGAAGGGCAGGCTCCAGCCCGGGCGCATGTTCCTGGTCGACACTTCCAAGGGCCGCATCATCAATGATGATGAGATCAAGGCCGAGTTGGCCTCCCAGCACCCCTACGAGGAGTGGCTGGACGCCGGCATCGTCCACATGGACGATCTCCCTCCCCGCACCATGCTCACACCCCAGCACGCTTCGGTCGTGCAACGTCAGCGGTCCTTCGGCTACACCGAAGAGGAGCTGCGCATCCTGCTCGCCCCCATGGCCCGCACCGGAGCCGAGCCCATCGGCTCGATGGGCACGGACACGCCGATAGCCGTTCTCTCCGACCGGCCCCGGCTTCTCTTCGACTACTTCAGCCAGCTCTTCGCCCAGGTCACCAACCCACCCCTCGACGCCATCCGGGAGGAACTGGTCACGTCGTTGTCGGCCACGGTCGGACCGGAGCGGAATCTGCTCGAGCCCACCGCCGACTCCTGCCGACAAATCACCTTGCCCTTCCCGGTCATCGACAACGAGGCCCTGGCCAAGCTGCGCTACATCAACGAGCACGGGGAGACTCCGGGGTTCCGCGCCGTGGCTATAGACGGCCTCTATCCCGTGGCCGATGGGGGAGATGGCCTCCGGCGCTCTCTGGAGGAGGTGAGGACGGCCGTCAGCGCCGCCATCGAGGACGGTGCCAACATCCTCATCCTCTCAGACCGCTTCGGTTCGGCCGAAATGGCCCCCATACCCTCGCTGCTGCTGACCTCGGCCGTCCATCACCGTCTCATCCGGGAGCGGAGCCGCACCCGGGTCGGCCTTATCGTGGAGGCGGGCGATGCCCGCGAGGTGCACCACATCGCCCTGCTCCTCGGTTATGGCGCCGCTGCCGTCAATCCCTACCTGGCCTTCGAGTCGGTGGAAGACATGATTGCCAACGGCGTCATCACCGGCGTGAACCTGCGCGACGCCCGTTACAACTGCACCAAGGCCCTCGGCAAGGGCGTGCTCAAGGTCATGTCGAAGCGGGGCATCTCCACGGTGGCGTCCTATACCGGCGCCCAGGTCTTCGAGGCCATCGGGCTCGGCAGCGAGTTGGTAAGGGAGTACTTCGCAGGCACGGTGTCGCGCCTCGGCGGGGTGAGCCTGGAGGAACTGGCCGCCGAGGTGGCAGCCCGCCACCGCCTGGCCTGGCCCGACCGGCCCGAGGAGCTGGCCCACCGGCCCCTCGAGGACGGGGGCGAGTACCAGTGGCGGCGCGAAGGCGAGTACCACCTCTTCAACCCCGAGACGGTCTACCGCCTGCAGCACTCCACC
>DATLUK010000120.1:0-2205 GCA_035533195.1 Acidimicrobiales bacterium
CATTGTCGAACTCGTAATCTTCTTCCTGGTGCTGGGTTTCCTGGCCCGCTACGTCCTGCCCCGTGTCAACGAGGTGATGGAAGAGCGCCAGAACACCATCCGCCAGGCCCTGAGCGACGCCGAGGAGGCCAAGCGGCGTTCTGAGGAGGCCGAAGTGGAGTACCGCAAGGCGATGGACGAGGCCCGCACCCAGGCTCGCCAGCTGGTCGAGGAAGCCAACCGCCTCGGTGAGGATCTGCGCACCCAGTCCCGGGAGCGGGCTGAGGCCGAGTACCAGCGCATCCTCTCCCGGGCCCAGGCCGACATCGACTCCTCCGCCCGCCGGGCGGCTGAGGAGCTGAGGGGCGAGATGGGCGACCTGGTCCTCACCGTGGTCGAGCGCGTCATCGGCCAGGCCATGGACCAGTCGGCTCAGAAGGCGCTGATCGACCGCACCATCGGTGAGGTCGAGCGCGAGGCGGGGGCAGACAGCGGGGCCGGCAGCGCCGGCGCCTCCCGCTAGGCAGGAGAATCGTGCGAGAGGCCGTCCGGGGCTACTTCGACGCCGTTATGGAGACGGCCGGGGCCGAGGGCCGCGCCGACGTGGTGGCCGCCGATCTGTCCGCCCTCGGCCGCGCCGTCGGCTCCTCGGAGGATCTGCGGGCTGCCCTGTCCGACCCGGGTCTGCCGAGCCGGGCCCGCCGAGCTGTGGTGAGTGACCTGCTGGAGGGGAAGGTCGCCCCGGCCACCGCTCAACTGGTGTCCTACGTGATCGAGGTCGACCGGGCTCCGGAGATTGTCTCCGACCTGGCCTGGCTGGCGTCGTCGGCAGCGGCTGCCATCGCCGCCGGTGCTCCTGGCGATGCCGGCCAGCCCGGCCAGCCCGGGCGTCGGTCGGGCGAGGTTGACATGCTGGGCCGCAGCGCCTCCCGGGAGCGGATCGAGGGTTACTCCACCGCTGTCCTGGCCCCGCTGGCCGCCGCTGGCGGTCTGAGTGAAGTTGAGGACGAGTTGTTCCGTTTCGGACGGGTGGTCGATTCCTCCGAAGAGCTCAAGGCGGTCCTGACCGACCGGGAGGTGCCGGCTGAGCGCCGGGCCGGCCTGGTGCGCGACCTCCTCGGCGCCAAGGCCTCTCCCCCCAGCGTCCGCCTGGCTACCTATACCGCCCTCTACGGCCGGCCCCGCGACTACGTGGCCAGCCTGAGCTGGCTGGTGGACCGGGTGGCCGCCGAGGCAAACCGTCGGGTGGCCGAGGTCCGCTCCGCCGTCGAGCTGGACGATGACCAGCGCGCCCGTCTGACCCAGGCTCTGTCCCGCATCACCGGTCGCCAGGTGGACGTGCGGGTCAGCGTGGACCGTGACCTACTGGGCGGTTTCATCGCCTCGGTGGGCGACACCGTCGTCGACGGCAGCGCCCGTCACCGGCTGGAGCTGCTCAAGGAGCGGCTCAGCCTTCCGCAGGTAGATCTACTCACAGGAACAGGGGAATCGAGCTGACATGGCCGAGCTGACCATCAACGCCTCGGATATAGCCGAGGCCCTCCGCCGCAACGTCGAGGGTTTCACCCCCGGCGTGACCACCGAGCAGGTGGGCCGCATCCGCGACGTCGGGGACGGCATCGCCCGGGTGACCGGCTTGGCCAACGCCGCCGTCAATGAGCTCCTGGAGTTCGAGGGCGGGGTGGTGGGCCTGGCCCTCAACCTGGACGAGGACTCCATCGGCGCCGTCATCCTCGGCGAAGTCGCTCACATCGAAGAGGGCCAGATCGTCCGGGCCACCGGGCGGATCCTCTCCGTCCCCGTAGGTGATGCCCTGCTCGGCCGGGTGGTCAACCCCCTGGGTGAGCCGATCGACGGCAAGGGCGCCCTCAATACCACCGAGGTCCGCCGCCTCGAGGTTCAGGCCCCCGGCATCGTCGACCGCCAGCCGGTCAGCGAGCCCCTCCAGACCGGCATCAAGGCCATCGACGCCATGACCCCCATCGGGCGGGGCCAGCGCGAGCTCATCATCGGGGACCGTAAGACGGGCAAGACCTCGGTGGCCGTGGATACCATCATCAACCAGGCCGGCCTGGGCGTTAAGTGCATCTACGTGGCCATCGGCCAGAAGGGCTCCACCATCGCCCAGACGGTGGCCACCCTGGCCGAGCACGGGGCCATGGACTACACGGTGGTGGTGGCCGCCCCCGCCTCCGAGGCCGCCCCGTTCAAGTACCTGGCCCCCTA
>DATLUK010000121.1:0-6262 GCA_035533195.1 Acidimicrobiales bacterium
GTGTGGGCGACCCAGAACGGAATGGTGGGCCACATCGCTGATGCACACCCACAGGCGCACCTCATCGGGCGGAAGGCCCCAGTCCGAAGTGAAGGCGGTCACGTTGTCGGTCACGACCAGCAACTCGTCACCGACCGGGCGAGGGATGGGTAGGTCGTACTGGCCGAGAGCCCGCTGGGCCACCGAGCCGACCATGGACCCGCACTGCATTCCCATGAAGGCCGACTGCAGCCCGGGAAGGAGCGGGCCGAGCATCTGGCCCAGGCCGGCTCCGAGGTCGGGGCCGCTACCCAGCTCGTCCGGGAGGGTGCCCGGCTCGGTGGTCGCCTGGGGTTGTAGGGCCTCGGCCAGCGCCCCCAGCAGGGGCTTCCAGGCCTCCAGGGTCTCCACGGCAAATCCGAGCCGGGTGACCGGCCGGATCGTCACCGACCGGCCCGAGGCGGAGGTGGACATGCCGGTCACGTGCGAGACGTTGAGGTCGGCCACCCGGACCAACTCCTCCAGCCGGATGCGCTCCAGCGGGTCGACGTTTCCGGGGTCCTGACCCTCAGTGGCTGTCCACTGGGCGAACTGAGCCGCCATCTCCCAGTTGACCGGCCCAGCGGTGGAAAGCATCCGTCCCAGCTGGGAGAACATCATCTCGAAGGGATTGCCCCCGGGGGGCGTCGTCATGGGTGGAATGCTAGGTCGGTCAGTGCCCGGTCAGTGCCCGGTCAGGTCACCGAGGGTTACCTGGACCGGAGCGGCGCCCTGGTGTCGGGACAACCCGACCGAAATGCGGGTACCCGGCTGGCGGAGTTGCACAGCGGCCCAGAGGTCGTCGACGGTGGCGATGCGCTGGCCGTCTATATCGGAGATGACATCGCCATTGGTGAGCCCCGCCTCTTCGGCCGGGGACCCGCTGTCGAGCTGTCGGATCTCGACACCGTCGCCTACCGGGTCGGCCCTTTCCACGCCCATCCATCCGTGGGGCACGGCCCCGGTGGTCAGCAGACTCTCGACCGCCTGGCGGGCGGTGTTGCCCGACACTGCCAGCACCGGCATGCCACCAACCCCCACCGCCCCGGTTACCCCGATGAGCTGGCCGGCCTGATCGACCAGAGGGGCGCCCACCGCGCCGCTGGGCAGAGGAACGTCCGAGGCCAGGGCACCGAGCATCGGATTGTGACCGGGCACGTCGGAGTTGTCCCAGGTCGATTCGATCTGACCCAGGTAAATCTGACTTGGCGCGGTCAGGGCGTTGACGATCTCATGGGCGGTGGGTGACCCTCCGGCCACGGCGATGCCCGACCAGGTGGTTGCTTCGACCCGGAGGACTCCTACGTCCGTCACCGGATCGGTGCCGATCACAGTGGCCATGAGCCGGTTCCCGTAGACGTCGACAACCGATACTTCGTCAACTCCATCGACCAGGCTGTCGGTCGTGAGCACGACGCCGGGGCTGGTCATCTCGACTCCGTAGCCGTCGAGCGCGGCGCCCCCCTTATCCGCCTGGACCTGGACCAGCGACCGCCGGGCCCCGCGGGCCCCAGCCGTCATAGCCGGGGACACCGACGCCGTCTGGCCCGCCCGCCCGGACCCGATGACCCCAGAGGCGTCCGGCCCTGGTCCCGTCGACGGCTGATCCGGCTGCAGGCCCAGGGTCACGACCGTCGGGCCCACGCCGGCCTCCGGCGTGGATTGGGCCGACGCTCCCACTCCGGCGGGGCCGGCCGTCCCGGCTGGTTGGGAAGCGCCGCTGGCCAGCGATGAGCTGCGGTTGCCCGCAGTGGAGGAATCGCTGAGAAGCATGGTGCCGGCCGTCAGCCCGGCACCGAACAAGAGGCCGGTGGCCACGGCCAGCACCGGCCGTCCGAGCCCCCGGCGCCGGGGACCGGCGGATGGGGCACGGCCGGCCGCGCCGGAGCCGCCGAGGACGAGCTCGGACGGATGACGCCACAGCCGGTCGTCAGGAGGCAGCAGAGGACGGGACCGGTCCTCCGGTGCGTCTCCCTCATCGCCCAGGAGGGACATGGGCGGAGGATACCGATATGGCCGGTCTTATAGGCATCGCCCAGCGCCCCAGGGGGTGGTGCGGTGCTGTCGTAGCATTGGGACCGTGAGCCGCGGCGAGGACAGCTGGACCGGCCTGTCGGCCGAGCCGTTGCCGGTAGAGGAGGTCACGGCCTGGGCGACACGGCCGGACTGCGGGGCGGTGGTGACCTTCCTGGGCACCGTGCGCGACCATGCCGAGGGCAGGCCCGGGGTCACCGAGCTCGAGTACGAGGCCTACGAGGAGCACGTGGTCGGCCGTCTCGACGCCATCATCGAGGAGGCCAGGAGCCGCTGGGGACTGGGTCGGGTGGCTCTCCTGCACCGGGTCGGCCGGCTGGTGCCGACCGACAGCGCCGTGGTGGTGGCGGTCAGTGCCGCCCACCGTGGAGTTGCCTTCGAGGCCGCCCGCTTCTGCATCGACACCCTCAAGGCGACCGTTCCCATCTGGAAGGCCGAAGCCTGGGAGGGAGGCCGGGACTGGGGACTGCAGTCCCAACCCCTGGCGAGTCGGACCGTCCCTTTGGACTCACCCTCAGGGGGGGCGGATTGATAAACCTTCTCTACGTGGGATTGGCGGTGGCCGTGACCGGACTGGGATCGCTGATCATGGTCCTGCGCAACCGCCGGCCCCGTTCACTGCAGTCGGGGGTGGAGGAGTTCGCCCGCGAGCTTCGCGCCCTGGCCCCGGAGCCCCCGCCCTCCGCCCGTAGCCGGAGGAGGTGACCGGCTGCCCCGGGACCTGGCCATCGACCTCGGCACGGCCAACACCCTGGTGTACTCGCGCGGCCGGGGCATAGTCCTCAACGAGCCCACCGTCATCGCCCTCAACTCGCGCACCCAGGACGTGCTGGCCATGGGCCACGAGGCCTGGCAGATGATCGGACGTACCCCCGGCTACATCGTTGCCGTCCGGCCACTGCGCAAGGGCGCCATCACCGACTTCGACATAACCCAGCGGATGATCCGCCTGCTGCTGGAGCGCTCGGGGGTCTCGCGTTTCAACCGGCCTCGGGTGCTCATCTGCGTCCCGTCGGCCATCACCGAGGTGGAGCAGCGGGCGGTCGAGGAAGCGGCTCGTCGTGCCGGTGCCGCCGCCGCCTACCTGATCGAACAGCCCATGGCTGCGGCCATCGGCGCCGGGCTACCGATCAACGAGCCACTGGGCAACATGGTCGTGGACATAGGGGGAGGCACCACCGAAACGGCGGTTATTTCCCTCGGCGGCATAGTCGCCCTTCAGGCCATCAGGGTGGGCAGCTTCGACATCGACGGGTCGATCCAGTCATACGTCCGGCGCGAATACGGGATCGCAATCGGGGAGAGGACGGCCGAGGAGATCAAGGTGGCCATCGGCTCGGCCTATCCCGTGGACGACTCCGTCAAGGCCGAGGTTCGGGGCCGGGACCTCATGACCGGGCTGCCCAAGACGGTCATCCTGACCCCGGAGGAGGTGCGCGCCGCCATCGAGGACCAGGTGGGGACCATCGTTGATTCGGTGGTCCGCTGCCTTGGGGACGCCCCGGCCGAGCTGGCCCAGGACCTGATCACCGAGGGCATCCACCTCTCGGGCGGAGGCGGGCTGCTGGCCGGGCTGGATCAGCGCCTGGCCGAGGAGACGTCGCTACCCGTCCGGCGGGTCCAGGCCCCTCTGGAATGCGTGGCCCTGGGTGCCGGAAAGTGCCTGGAGGCCTTTGACTCGTTGAAGGTCATGTTCATGGGGGCCGAGCGCTAGGCCGACTCTGCCGTCCCCGGCGTCCACTCCCCTGGACCTGTCAGTCATCAGGGCCGTCCGGGTCCCCCGGCTCGGTCAGGTCCGGCTCGGTCAGGTCCTCGGCCGCCTGGCGGACCTGCCAGTCCCGGTCGGAACGGGCTCGTTCCAAGGCGGCATCGACCTCCGGCCCCTCAAAGGGAGCCAGTGCGATCACCGCCCGGCGCCTCACGGCTGGTCGGTCGGAGCTGGCGGCCAGGATGGCCGGGAGGCCGTCAGGGTGGCCGATGGCCCCCAGAGCAGCCACGGCGGCCTCCCGGCACAGGGGATCGGCGTGGCCGGTGGCCATGGCCGATAGTGCCGGCACGGCCGATGGGTCGCCCCGCTCACCGAGGGCCCAGGCGGCCATCTCGGCTACCGGTCCGTCATCGTCCAGGCGGGCCAAGAGGTCGGGACCTGGGCGCTGGGCAGCTAGCTCGCAGGCGCGCCGGCGGACATTTGGATGGGGGTCGGACAAGAGCGCCTCCACGTCCGCCGTGGTGAGCTGCCCCATCCGCTCCAGCGCGCCGAGGGCCACCGTCCGCACCTCCGGATCCGGGTGGGAGAGGAACTCCCGGGCGGTCCCGGTGTCCCCGCGGTGGCCGGCAACGGCCGCCGCCCGCATGGCATCTCCGGTCAATTGCCCGAATGGCCGAACACGGCCACCAGCACGATCACGGCGGCGCTGATGGCCAGGGCCGCCACCACCCCGATGGCCACGGCCAGCACCACCAGCTTGGCCAGAGCCCGGGCGGGAGAGGGCTCTTCCGACACCAACCGGGGCCGCGCCATCTCCGGTTCCGGCCGGGGAGCCGGGGCGGCCAGGGCCGGCTCCGGGGCCGAGGGGCCGGTAAGGGCGGGCGCAGCCGAGGCGGTGGGGGCCGTCTCCGGGACCGCTGGGCCGGTAAGGGCGGGCGCCGGCGGGGGAGGGACCATCCCTGGGCCGGTCGGGACGGTGGCCGGGGCGAACGGGTCCAGGTTCAGGATCCACTGCCACCAGTCCCCGGCCGGGCCGGAATCCAGCCGGGTGAAGGGCAGATCACCGGTCCGATCCGGCCCGTCTGCCGGCCCGTCTGCCGGACCCTCTGCCGGACCGTCCATCGGTTCGCCTGCCCGCTCGCCTATCGGTTCGTCCGTCGTCATCGGCCCGACGCGAAGCCAGGGCGCCGATTCGGCATGGCAGGCTGTAGCAGCCGGGTACCGATGGGCCGGCCGACAGCCGACTCACAGGAGCTCTCAACCGCGTTGGACCCGATGAGACAGATGGTACCGGGCGGGTCCCGGTCCTTACGGCGCTCCCGCGCCCTGAACGAGCGACTGTTCCGGTGGACGTTGGGTTCGGTGGTCGCCTTGGCGATCGCGGTAGTGCTGGTGGCCGAGTTCCTCCATGTCCCGTATTACGAGCTTTCCCCGGGCCCGACGGCGCCGGTGTCCGAACTCATCTCCGTGCCGACGTCCCATCGCCACCCCGTGCACGGGTCCCTGCTCCTGGTGACCGTCTACCAGACGCCCCTGACGACGGTCGGGTATCTACGAGCCCAGGTGAGCAGCAACGTGCAGGTCTACAGCGCGGAGCAGATCCTGGGCGGCCTGCCGGCCAGCCAGATGGTGGCCCAGGACCAGGCGGAGATGGCCCAGTCCCAGCAGTATGCAAAGGTGGCTGCCCTGCGGCGCCTCGGATACTCGGTGTCTGAGCATGGCACCGGCGTTCTGGTTGCCTACATCCTCAACAACACACCGGCGGCCCATGCCCTCCGAGTGGGCGACACCATTGTCTCCATCGACGGCAGGGCGACGCCCACCGACAATCAGCTGGTCGCCTCCCTGGCCCAGGACCATCCGGGCCAGCAGGTGAGTCTTTCCGTCCAGGACTCGAAGGGCCAGGACCGGACCGTGAGCCTGACCCTGGGCAAACGTCCGGGTTCCCCATCGGAAGGGTTCCTGGGTATAGGACCCCTGACGAGGGATGACCACTTCGACCTCCCGATCAACATCTCCATCAATGCCGCCGGGATCGGCGGCCCCTCGGCCGGCCTCTCCTTCACCCTGGGTGTCATCGATGTCCTGACCGGGGGAAATCTGACCGGTCGGCACGTGATGGCCGCAACCGGCACCATCGATGCCAGCGGCAATGTCGGGGATGTGGGCGGAGTGGCCGAAAAGACCGTGGCGGTATCCCGAGCGGGGGCCACCCTTTTCATGGTTCCCCCCCAGGAGTACGCCACCGCCCGGGCCCACGCCGGGCCCCACCTCAGGGTGGTGGCCGTCTCCACCCTGCAGCAGGCGCTGACCGCCATCGGCGCCAACGGAGGCGACCTGCGCGACATACCTCCTCCACCTCCGTCCTTTCGGTAGTCTCGGCGGTCCGACGGCGCTTCGGCGCACCGATTGGTGGGACATGGGAGCATCGGCCGCCCAGTTCGAATTCGCCGCTGAAATCGTCACCTTCCTGGTCGCCCTGGCCGGATTCGCACTGGTTCT
>DATLUK010000122.1:0-5596 GCA_035533195.1 Acidimicrobiales bacterium
TCCAGGACATCTCGTTGACGATGTCCTCGTTGAGGCCCCGCTTGGGCTTGAAGACGTAATCCTCGGCGTCGCTCCACCCGAGCTTGTAGCGACCGAGATCGAGCGCCTGGCTGGTCATCGCTGAATCAGCTCCCACTGCGACTAGGGAATTTCTCCTATCTGGATAGTAACAAAGGCCGGAGGCCCCCCGACCGGGTATGCGCCCAGGTAGGTGACTAAAGGAAATGATTCGACTCCCTAATTACTCTAGGATGTCGATCCGGCCGAACCCGCTGGGGGATAGGTAGGAGCGTGACGCAGACCAGGGAATCGAGGACCCGCCGCGGGACGGCCGCGCCCGCCGACGCCGGGCTGGACGAGGCCGCTGGCCCGGCTGCCGCTGACCTACTCCCGGATCGGGCCCACCGCCGGGCGGCTTGGCGGCTCCTCTTCGAAGAGACGATGCACAACCGGACCGCGGTCGTGACCGGCGTGGCCGCCGGCCTGGCCTGGACCGCCTGCCGGGTGGTCATCCCCCTCTTCACGGGCATCGCCATTGACCACGGGATCCGCCGCTCCAACCTGCACAGCTTGGCCATCTGGGCGGTCATCATCGCGGCAGTGGGGGCCGTCTCGGCCACCTGCTCTGGCCTGCGCCGCTACTCCGCCTTCCGGGTGGCCTACTCGGTCGAGACCGAGATGCGGGAGGGCATGTTCTCCAACCTCCAGCGCCTGGACTTCCGTTTCCACGACCAGTCCCAGACCGGCCAGCTCATGGCCCGGGCCGCCACCGACCTCCAGCAGATCAACCAGCTGGTGGTGATGATCCCTATGACCATGGCCAACGTGCTCCTGATCCCGGTCACCGGCGTGGTCCTGCTCCTGGTCGATCCGACCCTGGCCCTGGTGGCCCTGGCTTCTCTGCCCTTCATCAACTGGAGCGCCAAGCGGTTCTCGACGGCCATCCACCCGGTGTCCATGGAGCTCCAACAGGAACTGTCCGGGCTGTCCACCGTGGTGGAGGAGACGGTGACGGGCATCCGGGCCGTCAAGGGCTTCGGCGCCGAGGGAATCCAGCTGCGTCAGCTGACGGCCCAGGCCGGGCGCATCTTCGACCGCATCATCGAGCTGGCCCGCCTGCGGGCCTTCTTCACCCCCATCCTCGACGTCCTGCCCATGGTGAGTCTGGCCCTGGTCCTCTGGTACGGCGGCTACCAGGTTCTCCATCATGAACTGACGGTCGGCCAGTTGACGGCCTTCTTCATCTACGTGGCCCTTCTCATCGCCCCCCTCCAGATGATCGGCCAGATCGTGGCCCAGGCCCAGAGGGCGGTGGCATCGACCCAGCGGGTCAAGGAGATCCTCGACGCCGCCCCGGTCATCAAGGACACTCCCCGCAGCGGTCACCTGCCCAAGGGCCAGGGCGAGGTCCGCTTCGAATCGGTGGCCTTCTCCTACGGGGACGGCGGCCGGCTCGTCCTGGACAACTTCGATCTCACCATCGCCCCAGGCGAGTCGGTGGCGCTGGTGGGCGCCACCGGGTCGGGCAAGAGCACGGTGGCCCGGCTCCTCCCCCGCTTCTACGACCCCGACGGGGGCCGCATCCTCATCGACGGTATGGACATCCGGGAGATCAAGCTGCGCGAACTCCGCCGCTCGGTGGCCATCGTCTTCGAGGAGACGTTCCTCTTCTCCGACACCGTGTCGGCCAACATCGCCTTTGCCGATCCCGAGGCCACCACCAAGCAGATCCTGGATGCCGCCAAGCTGGCCGGCGCTCATGATTTCGTGGTGAACATGGACGAGGGCTACGACACGATGCTCGGGGAGCGTGGCTTCTCCCTCTCCGGCGGCCAGCGACAGCGCATTGCCCTGGCCCGGGCCATCCTGGCCAACCCCCGGGTCCTGGTCCTCGATGACGCCACCTCCTCGGTGGACGCCACCAAGGAACACGAGATCCGCGCCGCCCTCCAGACGGTGATGGAGGGTCGCACGACCATCGTGATCGCCCATCGTCCGGCCACCATCGCCCTGGCCCAACGAGTCGTCCTGTTGGACGGGGGCCGCGTCGTGGCCGAGGGGACCCACGAAAGCCTGTCGGCCACCGACTCCCGCTACCAGGAGGTGCTGGCCCAGGCCGCCGCCCTCGAAGCCGCCCGGGCGGCCGAGGCGGTGGATGCCTGATGGGCTGGTGGGGAAACATGGCTGTGGAGGAGGACGAGCGCCTCGGCCGGGACCAGGCCGCCCACGTCTTGCGCCGGACCCTGCGGATGATGCAGGCCTACCGCTGGTCCATGCTGCGCGCCCTGGGCCTCATCATCGTCTGGACCCTCTGCCAGGTGGCCGGCCCGGTCATCCTCGGCATCGTGATCGATGACGGACTCGGCTACCACCACTCGATGAGGGTGGTGGCCATCGGCAGCATCGTCTATCTGGGCGCGGCGGCTCTGATGGGGATCTTCGAGCGGGCCCAGATCATCTCGGTCAACCGCATAGGGGAGTCCTTCCTGCGGGATCTGCGGATCCGGGTCTTCCGCCACATTCTCGGCCTGTCCATGTCCTTCTTCGACACCGAACAGACCGGACGGCTGGTGTCCCGCATGACCCAGGACATCGACGCCCTGGAGATGCTGGTGCAGCAGGGTCTGTTGATCTTCGTGAGCAGCGTGCTGACCTTTGCCGCCGTGGTCGTGATCATGCTCACCCTGTCCCCCCTGCTGTTCCTGGTCACCCTGGCCCTGTTGCCCTGGATCGTGCGCGCCAGCATCACCTTCCGGCGCAAGTCAAACGTGGCCTACCTGTCCGTCCGGGACCGGATCAGCCAGACCCTGTCCACCCTCCAGGAGTCCATCAGCGGGGTGCGGATCATCCAGGCCTTCGGCCGTGAGGACCAGATGGTCCAAACCTTCCGGGGCCACAACCGGGCCCAGTACGACGCCAATGTCGAGGCCGTCAAGCTGTCGGCCCGCTACTTCCCGATCCTGGAGTTTGCCGGGTCGTTCGGGACGGCGGCCGTGGCCGGGGTGGGCGGACTCATGGTCCATGCCAAATGGATCGAGGTCGGCACCGTAGTCACCTTCATCACCCTGCTCTCATACATGATCAACCCCGTCCAGCAGGTCAGCCAGCTGTTCAACCTGTTCCAGTCCTCGGGCGCCGCTCTGCTCAAGCTGTACGGAGTCCTCGACACCCGCCCGGCCGTGGCCGAGCGGCAGGGAGCGGTGGACCTGCCCGAGCATGCCGACATCGAGCTGCACGACGTCTCCTTTGCCTACCGTCCGGGGGAGACGCCGACGGTGCTGGCCGGGGTCAACCTCAAGATCGGCTTCGGTGAGCGCCTTGCCCTGGTGGGCCCGACCGGGGCAGGCAAGTCGACGGTGGCCAAGCTGATGGCCCGCTTCTACGACCCGGTGGACGGTTCGGTGACCTACGGCGGGACCGACCTCCGGAACGTCACCTTCTCTTCCCTGCGCCAGCGCATAGCAGTGGTGCCCCAGGAGGGCTTCCTCTTCCACGGCACCGTGCTGGACAACGTCCGGCTGGGCCGGGACGGGGCCACCGATGAGGAGGTCCGAGAGGCGCTGCGCACCATCGGTTCCCTCGAACGCTTCGAGGCCTTCCCCGACGGGTTGCACACCGAGGTGCGCGAGCGGGGATCGCGGCTGTCAGCGGGTGAGCGACAACTGGTGTCGCTGGCCCGGGCGGCCCTGTCCAACCCCGACGTCCTCATCCTGGATGAGGCCACCTCCAGCCTGGATCCGGGCACCGAGCACGAGGTCGAGGCGGCCATGAACGCCCTCATGTCCGGTCGCACCGTGATCGTCATCGCCCACCGGCTCTCCACCGCTGAGCGGGCCGACCGTGTGGGCGTGGTCGACGCCGGGCGGCTGCTGGAGCTGGGCACCCACACCGAGCTCATGGCCCAGGGTGGCCGCTACGCCGCTCTCTTCGCCTCCTGGGCCGGCGGCACCGCCGCCGTGGCCTGAGGGGTGGCTCAGCCCGACACCACCCCGGCGGATGCCTCTGCCCGGGCGACGCTCGATGCCCCTCGGGCTCCGGCACGCCCGATAGTCCTGCGTCATCACGGCCGGGAGCGGGTTGATGAGTGGTACTGGCTGAGGGAACGCGACGACCCGGAGGTCATCGCCCACCTGGAGGCTGAGAATCGTTACACCGCCACCGCCACGGCCCATCTCCAGGAGCGCCGCGAGCGGCTCTACCGGGAGATAGTCGGGCGCATCCAGGAGACGGACCTGACCGTGCCGACCCGGCGGGACGGCTGGTGGTACTACAGCCGGACGGTGCAGGGCCTGCAGTACCCGATCTCGTGCCGCAAGCGGGCGGACGCCGGGATCGGCATCTCCCTCGATGACCGGCCCGCCGACGCCGCGGCCCTGAGCGGTGACGAGGTCATCATGCTCGACCAGAACGCCCTGGCCCAGGGCCATGACTACTTCGCCCTGGGCGGTTTCGAGATAAGTCCTGACTCCCGCCTTCTGGCCTACTCGACCGATACCGATGGATCCGAGCGCTTCACTCTCAGGTTCAAGGACCTCGAGTCCGACCAGGATCTGCCCGGCACGGTGGAGGGCACCTATTACGGCCTGGCCTGGGCGTCGGACAACGCCACCGTCTTCTACACCCGACCGGATGAGTCCATGCGCCCCTATCAACTCTGGCGCCACCGGATGGGAACGGACCCGTCCACCGACGTCCTGGTGATGACCGAGGAAGACGAACATTTCTTCCTGGCCGTGGATCGCACCAAAGACGGCGCCCTCCTCGTGTGCGAGATGGCCAGCAAGGTCACCACCGAGGCCCGGATCCTCGACGCCGCCGATCCCGAGGGTGATTGGCGCATGGTCGAGCCCCGCCGCCACGGCGTCGAATACGGCATCGACCACCAGGCCGGCCGGCTGCTCATCGTGACCAACGACGGGGCTGACAACTTCCGGCTGGTGGAGGCCCCGGTGGATGATCCCGGGCGCCGGCGCTGGAATGAATTGGTCCCGGGCCGGCTCGACGTCAAGCTGGACGGAGTCGAGGTCTTCGCCGATTGGGTCGTCCTCTATGAGCGGGCCGGCGGCTTGGAGCGGTTGCGGGTCATGCCCACCCCGGGCGGGTCAGGAGGCGAGGACTCGGCGGCGGCCACGGTCGAGCTGCCCGAGGATGTGGGCAGCGTCTGGGGAGCGGGCAACCCGGAGTACACCGATGGGATACTCCGCTTCGGTTTCACCTCCCTCGTCACCCCGAGTTCGGTCTTCGACTATGAGATGTCCACCGGTGGCCGTCGCCTGCTCAAACAGCAGCCTGTCCTCGGCGGTTACGACCCATCCCGCTACCGGACGGAGCGCCTGTGGGCCACGGCCCGGGACGAGACCATGGTCCCGGTGTCGGTCGTCTACCCGGCCGGGCTGGAGCGGGACGGGAGGGCGCCCTGTCTCCTGTACGGCTACGGCAGCTATGAACACAGCATCGACCCGACCTTCGGCGTGGCCCGCCTGTCCCTGCTCGAGCGGGGCTTCGTCTTCGCCATCGCCCACATCCGGGGCGGGGGCGAGATGGGCCGGCACTGGTACGAGGACGGAAAGATGCTGCGCAAACGCAACACCTTCAA